>CAITKS010000032.1 GCA_903893085.1 uncultured Actinomycetes bacterium
AGGAAA
Source organism: uncultured Actinomycetes bacterium (assembly GCA_903893085.1). Next base: position 7 of record CAITKS010000032.1, read on the forward strand.
TTGTCTTCCCTTCGCTTCCGTTCTTTCCATCAACACCACTTACGCCGGTAGGACCTTGCAAACTTTGTGGCAGGGGCCATTTTTTACTTTTCTTTGGTCCGTAAATAGAAAGACTTCTTGTATCTATATAGAAATCACCATCTATCCCTAACGTAGTACTGGGCGAACCTTTGCCACTCAAAATTGTGTTTGGAATCGAACTCGAAGTTCTGCCGGCAGATTTAGGTTTTGTTGCAGCACTTGTAATCGGTGTAGCAATCCCAGTGAGTACAAGGGTTATCGCAATTGCGACAGATATCCGAATTCGATTCATGTAAACCTCCATGCGATAGGTGACGGTTACTCAATTCAGTGTGAAGTCAGACCTTTGCTTCGCGAAGAGGGCTTTCCTGAGCGAATCCATAGAACTGCGAGGAGGTCACACGCTTACGTACAGGATCGTCTGGCAAAAAACTCGCAAGAGTCTCACAGGATCTAGGGGTAGTTTTTTGAGCATCAGGTAGTTATCTACGGGTAGTCGATAACGAGGGTTTCGACAATGTGCTCCACGGGATGAAAGGTATACATGCAAATGTCATCAAAAAAGAAAGTGATCGCAGTCGCGATTACAACAGTTGCTCTCACAGTAGGCAGCGTTGGAATCGGTCAAGCTGCATCAAAGGCAAAGGTTGTCTCAACAAAGATAACTCGCACTTCCTCAAATGGAATTGCTAATCCAATGGCCAGGGGTGGTGGACATGCTGCAGATTTAGCAGCAACTCTTTCTGCACTAGTTGCAAAGGGAACAATCACCCAGGCACAAGCTGATGCGATCAATGCAGCAGCGGCGGCCGCCGAAACTGCTAAGCGCACGGCAATGGATGCAGATCATGCAACGAAAGATGCAGATCGTGTTGCATTCGAAGCACTGATTTCTAAAACAATCGGTGTAGACAGTGCAACGATTCGTACACGCCTTGCAGCAGGTGAATCACTTGGTGCAATTGCAGGTGCAAAGAAAGCCGAACTCATCGCAGTACTTGTTGCTGATGAGACAAAGCGTATTGATGCCGCTGTAACAGCCGGAAAGTTAACTGCTGCGCAAGCAACAACTCTTAAGGCTGGTCTTACTGCACATGTGACCGCAGAAGTTGATTCTGTTGGTGGCAAGCGTGGTCCAGGAAAGGGGCATAAAGAAGGAAAAGGCGGACGTGGACATGGTGGACCAGGAATGGGCGGCATGGGGGCTGCTCCAAAGATTCCTGCACCAACAGCATCTCCATCATCTGCAGCATAAGTTCTACTGATTAATTTCATGTAGTTCCTCCTAGGGTAGAAAAACCCGTCGCGAATTCTCCTTCGCGGCGGGTTTTTCGTTGTTGCGATAAGCGATGAATAAATAGCACCATGAGAGACTTCGGGCATGCGTTTACATATTGGCAGTGATCATGCAGGGCTTGAATTAAAGAACGAATTGATTGCGCACTTAGTCAATAACGGCCACGACATCACAGATCATGGACCTTACGAATATGACGCTTTAGATGACTATCCCGTGTTCTGCATTCCTGCGGCAGAAGCCACAGCAAAAGATCCATCATCACTTGGAATTGTTATTGGTGGATCCGGAAACGGTGAACAAATGGCTGCCAACAAGGTCAAGGGTGTTCGTGCAGCGCTGGCTTGGAGTATCGAGACAGCGAAATTGGGTAAAGAACACAACAATGCAAATGTTATTTCTATTGGTGGACGCATGCATTCAATCCAGGATTGCAAAGCAATTATTGATGCTTTTATCGCAACGCCATTTAGCAACGATGAACGTCACATCCGTCGCATTGATTTGATCTCCAAATACGAAGAGACTGGAAATATCTAACTTAAAGTTTTAAAAATCTAAAGTCATTTACTGCATGATCCTTAGATATTCCTTGTCCTTCAAATCTGGTCAGCGGGCGCCAATCTGGGCGGTCTACGACTCCCCCAGCAAATAACTTGGTCTGTGAAAACTCCTGGGTAATCCATTCGGCGTATGGAACCCAGTCAGTTGCTATGTGCAGATATCCACCAGGCTTTAATTTCGCGTGAACTTCGCTAAGAAATCTCTCGTTAACTATGCGCCTTTTGAAATGGCGCTTTTTTGGCCATGGATCTGGGAAGAATAAATGAACACCATCGAGGCTGGAATCTTTAAGCATGTAGTAGAAAACTTCAAAAACATCGCGTTCAATAAGGCGAACATTTGTTAATTCGTATTCATCAAGGCGCGCCATCAACTTTCCAACGCCGGGCATGTGTACTTCAACGCCCAAATAATTAGTGCTCGGGTTCGCCTTAGCAATTTGCCAGGTGGCTTCGCCCATTCCGTACCCGATCTCCATAACGATCGGTTGCGCAGAAGGAAAAAGAGAGTTCAGATCAACTGGAGATTCCTGAAACTCAACTCCGTATTTGGCCCATAACGAATCGCGCGCTTCTTGCTGGGCAGGGGTGATACGAACCCCGCGCAGGCGATAACTTCGATTTGTAATTGGTTCCACAGTGCAACTCTTTCACGATTAGACTGCACCAGCAAAACAGCGATAAACGCAAATAAAGGAGCGCTCGTGTCAGGTACAAACCTAAAGCAGATCGAAGCAGCCCAACGTTCTGAAGCCATCAAAGTTGCAAGCTACATAATCGACTTAGATGTAACAACTGGCACTGAGACATTCTTGGTTAAGACGACTATTAAATTTGCCGGCTTGAAGCCAGGTGCAACAACCTTTATCGATTGCGTCGGAAAGCGTGTCATCAGCGCGAAGTTAAATGGAGTTGATTTCGATCCAAAGTTCGATGGCGAATCTGTTTTCTTGCCAGCCATCGCTGCAGATAACACTTTGGAAATTGAACATGAAGGAATTTACTCAAATTCTGGTGAAGGTCTGCACCGCTTCGTAGATCCAGTCGATAACGCGGTTTACCTTTATACCCAGTTCGAAACTGGCGATGCTCGTCGCATGTACGCCTGCTTTGATCAACCAGATCAGAAGGCAACTTTCACAATTAGCACGATCACACCAAAGCATTGGGAAGTTATCTCTAACTACGGGATTGAAGCCGCAAAAGATCTTGATGGAGATCGCAAGCACACTCAATTTGCTACATCGCAAGTAATTTCAACTTATGTCACAGCAATTGTTGCGGGTTCATATGTGTCCGTTCATGACGAATACAAGGGCGAGAAGACCATTCCACTTGGAATCTATGCTCGTAAATCTTTCTTCAAGCACGTTGATGCTGAAAATATCTTTAAAGTTACGAAAGAGGGTTTTGCATACTTTGAAAAGACCTTCGGACTGGCTTATCCATTCGGTAAGTACGACCAAATCGCCGTTGCCGAATACAACTGGGGCGCGATGGAAAATGTTGGTTGCGTAACTTTCCATGAGGATGTTTTGATTTTCCGCAGCAAGGTCACTGAACGCAGCTACATAAGCCGCGCTACAACGATCCACCACGAAATGGCTCACATGTGGTTTGGTG
>CAITKS010000033.1 GCA_903893085.1 uncultured Actinomycetes bacterium
TGCATTGGATATGGCGCAGCCAAATCATTTTCAATCTCGGCACTTACTTGCAGTTGGCCGGGAGTTAACTGCCACGGCAATGAAGCATCAAAGGCGGTGAGAATTCCTGAACTCTTTGGTCGTCGTGCGACTGCTTTCAGGGCGCGAAGTTCGGCTCTTCGTTCAAGTAATAACAACTGCATCAACAACGCCTCGTCAAAGGTAATTCGGGCTCGCGATTTTTCAGCGCTATCTAGATCAACTGGGTTATGGATTTGCACAATAGCCTGCTGCAGCGATGGATAGCCGCGTGAAGTCAAAATATGTTCAGGTATAAAATCTGCTATTTCATCTAAAGCACCTATTGATAAATTAATGCATTGTGCAATTTTCCATGACGGCAATTTAGAACTAGCCGGATACATCGGTAGATACTTACCTGCAAATTCGGCTACCGCTGAATCAACATCATTTCCATCTGGGATCATTTCGTAATCAGGGTGAGCCAGTTGGCGTTTCCCATTAAAAACACCAACTTTGCCCGCGAAGAGTCCTTGTCGGCCTACTCGTAAATCTTTTTCTCGCCAAGCTTGATTAAAGAATGTGAGAGACATTTTGGCGCTGCCATCGGTGACAATTACTTCAAGGATGCTCCCCTTTCGAGCATGCAGTTTTCGACTCGATGAGCTAAAAATTTCAGCAAGTACGGTTACTTCATCACCCTCTTTAAGTTCTGCGATATCGCTTAGTTCACCACGCACCAAGTATCTGCGGGGGTAATGATGAATAAGATCCGAAATGGTTTTATAGCCAAAAGTTGTATCTAAAACCTTGGCCGTGCGGTCGCCCACGACATTTACTAATTTGGAATCAAGGCTGGCCATGCCGCCTATTCTCTCCCGAGAGTGATCGTTCTTCCTGTTATGCCCCACCCTGAATGCGTAATTATGATCAAAGCTCGGTCGGCGCAGTATTCAAGAACTTGGCGTTCAATTCTTTGCGCCAATTCTGCATCAAGATGCTCGGTTGGCTCATCAAGCACCAAAATAGGTGTGGGTGATAAAAGTGCGCGCGCCAAGCCAAGTCTCTTTGCTTCCCCACCCGATAAGGCCCTTCCAAAATCTCCAACAATGGTGTCAAGGGAAATATCGTTAAGTTCTAACAAATTTAGAATTCTTAAAAGTTGCGCATCCGAGGCGCCTTGATCTGCAATCTTTAGATTTTCACGAAGTGAAGTATTAAAGATGTGCCCATGCTGAAGTGAACCTGAAATCAGATGGTCCAAATTGGAAATTCGCGAAATCTCGCACCCATTGATCGCGGCACTTCCGCGGTAAGGCAAAAGCCCTAACATTCCCATGGCTAGCGTTGATTTACCAACGCCGCTCGGACCTCGCAAAACAATTGCACTTCCCGGGGTTAAAGAAAAAGAGACGGGAGCCATGAAATCTTGTCCCCAAGAGACTCGCACATCTCGCAAAGAAAGTTCTTTAACTCTTTCTAAAAGTGATGCCCCAATCTTGCCTTGATCTGGGCCTCCATTCGCCAACTCTGTGACTCGTTGCTGAGCCACCAACATTTTTCCGGCTGCAAATAGATTTGGGTACCAAGATGTAATCGGTTCGAAAAAAACTAGCGGCAAGAAGATCAACATTGTTATGCCCACTGACGGGATTAACTTTATTTGCGCCAACTGGTAGGCCAGAAAACTGCAGCCAGAAATAGAAACGGCAATAACCAGCAAAGTGGCTAACTGTGCAACCGCGCTCTTTTGCGCTAGATCTCTCTCATATTTTGCAATCTTTAATTCGAGCGAACGTGAATGTTCCAGGGAATTCTCTAAGTACCCGTAAATTTGCGCCTCGATTAACCCATGTGTGGCGTTCTGAAGTGATTGCGCATACTGGTTTTCTAGCGACTCAATATCTCCTGCACTCTTGGCACAGATCAATGAAATGAACTTTGGAATTATCCATAACGTAAGAGCACTAGCCGGTAAGGTCACAGCTAAAGTGCGTGGATTAATCCAATAACCCAGTGCGATCCCTGTTGCTAGTGAGATCAGGGCGGCGCGGTATGGAAGAGTTATCCGCAGTGCAAACTCTTGCGCACGTTCTACATCGTCAACGATCGCCTTAACAGTTGCGCCTGAATTTATTTCACGGGCCAGGGTAATTTGTTTTGTACTCAATTTCTCAAAAAGGTTTACTCGTATTGAAGTCAGTCTGCGAAAGACTGCTTCGTGGCTCATGACTCTCTCGCCATATCGCGCAACTGATCTAAATATTCCAAAAAAACGGACCAAAACAATTGCAACTGTAAGTGTGAGAATTGGCGGATGCTTAGATGCGACAGTAATCAGCCAGCCGCTAGAAATTGTCAGCCCTGTGCCTCCAATAAAGGCAAGTGCTCCGAGTAAAGCGGCCAACCACATACGCATTGAGAATTTCTTCATAGCGCCACTCGCTCAAAACTGAGGGTGCGATCTTCTTTTTCAATGATTGCAGCGTCGTGCGAAATGCAAACAATAATCGCACCTTCAGATGCTGCCGTGCGTAACGCTTTCATGACTAAGCCTGCGCTAACTTCATCAAGATCTGCAGTCGGTTCATCGGCGATTATGAGAACCGGCTTGCTTAACAACGCGCGCGCAATTGCTATCATTCTTAATTGACCACCAGATAGCGCATCGGATTTTTCGCCTTGACCACCTATTTGAGTTAATAACCCATCTGGCAAATCAATTAAATCTAATCCCACACGACGAAGAAGATCTGCAATCTCCGCATCACTTAATTCTGCGGATATCTGGCGAAACTGTTGCGAAATTGTTCCAGTCATTAAATGCGGTGACTGCGGAATCCATCCAACGACTTTTCGCCAAGCGCTCTGCAGAGTTGGATCAAGGCTCTGTAATCCATCAATTGTGACCTGAGCCGAAAAATCCTCCGCTAATAAATTCCTTACAAAGGTTGTTTTACCGATGCCTGATTCACCAATCAAGAAAAGCAGCTCTCCCCGAGAAAGATTGAATCCCTCAAGTAAGGAATGCCGAACACCAGGAAGGTTTAATTGCCACTGATCCGTACTGATGCTCTTTAGATTTGAGAAATCATGTATCTGTTGAGCCACAGGTGGTCGTTGCGTACTTTGAATGGCTGCGACTTCAGTTAAGGCCGCTGTTCCATCAGCTGAAGCATGAAAAAGGGTTGCTGCATTTCGTAATGGGAAGTAAACCTCAGGAGCTAGCAATAACACCGTGAGACCTGAAAGGAATGATATTTCGCCATCTACTAGGCGCAGTCCAATCGCCACCGCAATCAGGGCAACAGAAATAGTCGCACAAAGTTCTAGCGCCAGTGCTGATAAAAAAGAGATTCGCAAAACCTTCATTGTCTCTGACGTGTATTGATCACCCATCTCTTGAATTCGCTTACCTTGCGATTTATCACGTCCGAAAATTCGAAGAGTAATGAAGCCTCGTAAAGAGTCCTCAAAGTATTTCGATAAAGTTCCTAAGGAAGCCCACTTCTTTGAAACTGAATCAGATGTATAACGTCCAATCAGTGCACCAAATAAAGGAATTAGTGGCAGAGTTAAAACAGCAATCACTGCAGATGTTGGATCCAAAATTGCAATGCTTATAATTACGGCCAAAGGGGTGACCATGGCGGCAACCATTTGTGGCATGAAGCGACCTAGATATATATCTAAAGAGTTGAAACCTTTCACCAAGAGATTGGTGAGAGTTGCCGGCGATGTCGCGGCAAGTTCGGCAAGGGAGCCAGTTAATTCAGAACGGAGTTCTTGCTTAATTTTCAGCGCCTTAGAAGTGCACCAAAATTCGTATTGAGATTGAAAAAAAGCACGGAAAATCCATAGTCCACAAAGCAAGGCTATTTTTGAGAGAACGCCCGAACGTCCTTCAACCAAAGCAACCACGATTTGAGAAATGACCACGGCAAGGCAGATAACCAGAGCTGTCGATATTACCGAAGCAATGGCTATGACTATGAAAAGACTACGACCACCACTCCTTGAGAGCAGTAGTCGTAGTTGTGCAGATTTCATCGATGCAGAATGTGACTTTCTACATCCAAGATTCCTCTTTCCGGAAATGCGATTTGAGTTGCACTTACACGTTTACGGAAGACCCAATATGTCCAACCTTGATAGATCAGAACGAGTGGTGTCATAACAACTGCAACTACCGTCATGACCTTAAGGGTGTAAGGCGTGCTGGATGCATTTGTAATCGTTAGATCAAACTGAGCACCAAGTGAACTTGGCATCACGCGAGGATAAAGCGCAAAGAACAAGTCTGATACGAAGAACAAGATCGCACTGGCTGAGAATATGAATGCCCAGCCTTCGCGACCCTTCAAAGTTGCGGCAAGTCCGGCAACCCAAGCAAGTGCAACCGCAGTCGAAAGCGCTGCGACAACTCCATTGAATTCAGCAAGGGCCAGGTTGGTCCAAAGCAAGAACGAAACTGCAGCAATAGCTGCAACTAGTCCAAACTTCAACGCCAGAGCGCGCGCACGTTCGCGAATTCCACCAGCTGTCTTAAGCGATAGAAAGATTGCGCCGTGAGTTAGAAAGACGGTAAAGGTAACTACGCCGCCAAGGAGTGCATAGGGATTAAGCAAGTTAAAGAACCCACCCACGTACTCGATATGACCTTCTGCTGATTTTTCTAGTGGCACTCCGCGCACGATATTGGCGAATGCGACTCCCCAAAGTAAAGCTGGGATCGCACTGCTAATCACGATTGCAATATCCCACCGCTGGCGCCACTGAGCCTTTCCGTATTTGCTGCGATATTCAAAGGCAACTCCACGGATGATTAGTGAGACCAAAATCAAGAAGAGTGGCAAATAAAATCCACTAAATAGCGTTGCATACCATTCTGGAAATGCCGCAAATGTCGCGCCACCGGCTACAAGTAGCCAAACTTCATTTCCATCCCAAACGGGGCCCAGAGTTGTTAAAACTGCGCGACGATCAGCTTCATTGCGAGATACAAAGGGAAGAAGTATTCCGACTCCGAAGTCGAACCCTTCCAAGATGAAGTATCCGATCCAAAGAACGGCGATTAATACAAACCAGAAAGTTTCTAGTGTCATGGTCAATACCTCCTAGTAAGCCATCACGAGTGGTTTTGAATCGGAGCCTCCGAGTTTTGGATTTTCATAATCCAGTTCGGTTTGTGGTCCGTTCTTAATAACTTTTAGAGTGAGTCCGACTTCGATGAATGCCAAGACACCATAAAGAAGCGTAAAGACGATCATCGTAAAGAGAACACTTCCCGCTGATACAACGGCGCTTACGCCATCAGCGGTTCGAATCAATCCGAATACCGCCCATGGTTGACGTCCTACTTCGGTGAAAATCCAACCGAAAGAGTTAGCGAGAAGTGGAGTAAATGGAAGGAAAATCATCGCTGGCAAGAACCATTTACCGCGCGGTGTGCGACCGCCACGCATTTGAAATAGCGCAAGAAGTGCGAATAAGAATCCGATTCCACCGAAGCCAATCATTAACCTAAATGACCAGTACGCCAAAGGAATATTCGGTGAGTAATCACCTGGGCCGTAAGTCTTTTCATATTCGGCTTGAAGGTCGTTTACACCTTTCACAGTTCCTTTGAAATCTCCAGTAGCCAAGAATGAGAGGACAGAAGGCACGTCGATCTGGAAAACAGAACGAGTTCCATCAAGTGTTCCAATAGTTAGCAAGGAGAAGGGTGCTGACTCGGTGGTTTCGTATAGCGCTTCAGCAGCAGCCATCTTCATTGGTTGTTGTTCAGTCATGATCTTTGAAGTGATATCTCCTGAAACAAAGACCATCACAAAGGAAACCATCATTGTTATTAGCCCCAGCTTTAGGGTGCCGCGTGACATTTCAGCATCCTTATTCTTAACAAGTAGCCATGCAGAAATTCCTGCAACAAAGGCACCAGCGGTAAAGGCAGCGGATGGAATTGTGTGGAAGAAAGTCGCAAGTGCGGTCTTCTGAGTTAAGACATCAAGAATGCTAGTTAATTCGGCGCGACCTTTTTCTAGGTTCATTATGTAACCCACGGGATGCTGCATCCAAGCATTGGCTGCGAGGATGAAATAAGCAGAGAGCAAAGTTCCAAATGCTGCTAACCAAATTGACGCAAGGTGCATCTTCTTTGGAAGACGATCCCAGCCAAATATCCAAAGCCCAAGAAAGGTGCTTTCAAGGAAGAAGGCCAGTAAACCTTCCATGGCAAGCGGTGCGCCGAAAATATCTCCAACAAAGCGGCTATATGTCGACCAGTTCATACCGAACTGGAATTCCTGAACTATGCCTGTGACAACTCCAATTGCGAAGTTAATTAAAAAGAGTTTTCCGAAAAATTTAGTAGCACGCAAGTACTTAACTTTGTTGGTTCTAAACCAAGCCGTTTGAAGTCCGGCTACAAGAAATGCCATCCCGATTGTGATCGGAACGAATATGAAGTGGTAAACAGTCGTAATGGCGAATTGCCATCTTGCAAGATCGAGTGAATTCATAGAACTCATCTCTCCGTTTCTGAGTAGGCGTCTTACTCATTTCTTATCTTGCGCCTACCCGTTCTAATAAATTGCGAAAATTCATGTGGCTCATGCCACCCCCAGTTTTTTACGCGTAAATTCTTGAGGGTTGGCACTCTTTTATCGGCGATTAGCCACTAGCCCCGCCTTCTTGCTACCCTTACGCCTTGTTCGTCAGCAACTAGTCGCTGACTCAAGTAAAAGAGCTAAAAGGAGCAACGCTGTGGCATCAACATGCGATATCTGTGGCAAAGGGCCCAGCTTCGGAAATAACGTTTCCCACTCTCAGGTAAAGACACGTCGTCGTTGGAATCCAAATATCCAGCGCATTAAGACACTCGTTGGTGGAAGCACTAAGCGCCAAAATGTCTGCACCTCTTGCCTTAAGGCCGGCAAAGTAACTCGCTAATTAAGCGCGTTCACTTCTTCTTATAACCTGTTGGGCAAGTTGGCTTAACGGCCGTTACCTTCTTTAACTGATTTCCCTTTAAGCATGAAATTGTCGTTGGTTTTGGCGCGGCCTTTGGCTTTGGAGATGCGGTGGTTTTAACCGTTCCCGCCGCAGACATATTGCTCGCTGCAGCCTTAGATGAAGCCATCACATCAAAACTTGGATTCAACGAAATATCTAGCATCGGATCAGGAAACTCGAATCCGAATACTTGAATAATAATTCGGCCATTCTTAACTGCAACTGCCTTAGTTGCTGCCGTTGATCCACCCTCAGTTGTGCGAACTGAAACCATCAGAGCAGATGCTGCATCTTCAACCTTGGTTAGGCCCCAAAGCGCTAAGGCATCAGCCGATGAGATTGTCGCGTAATAAAACCCAGTGTTAACGCTGGTGCCATCTGGAGCCAGACGCGGCGCCGATGCCTTATAACTTAGGGATTTTTTCTCAGCGTTCCAAACTGGAGTAGAAAGTTTGCAAAGCCCATTCGAGCCGACATAGATCTTTCCACTGCCACCTTCAAATGAGAAGCCAAGGGGATCATTTGAAGGAACGATAATTGATTGGAATTGAGTAACTACCGCGGATGAAACGCCTGCTTGTCCAGTGCAATCTTTGCTGCTTTTCGCTTGAGGCACTTTTACTGGGTAGCCTGCTATTTCAAATAAGCCTGCTTGAAAATCTACTGTTGCCTCAGTTGCAATCCCATAAGTTACCCCGACTTTAAAATCTGAAATTCTTAGCTTCACTGAAATCAAAGCATCTGAGTTCAGATTTACGGGAGTTGTTGTGCTGGCTGTTGTTGCCGCCAAAGAGACGTTGTTACCTGGTGAAAATGTTGGCGCTGCATCAAGCATTAGCCAAGGAACGAATTCGTTGGCCGCTTTGGCGTCTACGTATAAACCATCATAATTTTCGTTTGCAAAAGCAGCGTCAGCAGTCCAACGACCAGGAAGAGTTTTACCTGCGGCTACGTTATTTGAATTACCTGCTGCTGCACCCGCTGATCCAGTTGCAACCCATGAAAGTGCAATCGCTTTCGCACCTGATGGAGTGACGCTAACTGACTCAATGCAATATGCGCCGCCACCTGCAGAACATGGAAGTAGCGATCCCTTAGGAAGTGAGATGCTGGCGTTGGCTGAAGGTGCACCAACTATGACCGCAGAGATTGCAAAGATCGCTGAAGTGATGCTGGCCAGTATTGAGGTGCGTTTCATTGGGCAAAATTATCGCCTCGTGAATAGGTAGGCAATAGCACCGCACTAAATTTCAGGTGTATAAATAAAAATAAAAAACGGTTATTGGTGCATAAAAATGAGAACTCTTATTTAAAATGTTTCCAGATTGGCTTATTCACGCTTGCGGGAACATTGGCTATGCCACTTCCTTCGCTGACTTCACCAATTTGCATGCCAGGCAAATTCTTACCGGTTGCTAGCAGGACATGGTCCTCTCCCCCAGCGAATATGAATTGCCATACGCTTTGATTTAGGACATCTGCGACAGACTTTAGATCTGCAAATTCTGAGCTTGCCGAAATCCGATCCTCATCAAAGGTGAACTTAACACTTGACGCATCCGCCATTTGTAACGCCTGCTCGATCAGTGCATCACTGACATCACACATTGAGTGCGCACCTACTGCGTTGAATTTATAATCAATTGTTGGGTTTTTGTACTCGCGCACAGCAACAGATTGAGCATCAGTCACCGGCGTCAACCCAGATTCCAAGATTGCCAAACCCGCTGCAGACCAACCGGTTAGTGAGGAAAGAAAAATTCCATCACCGGGCTTTGCACCGCTTCGCGTCACTGGTGAATCGCAATGACCAATTGCCGTCATCGAAAGCACTATCTTTTCGCTGCGCGATAAGTCACCGCCTACGACATTCAATCCTGCTAGGTCTGCCTCAAATTTAATACCACGGGCAAGATCTTCAATCCATTCAATATTTTCATTTCCTGTAAGTGCGACAGCGACTAATAGATAATCAGGAGTTGCACCCATCGCCAAAATATCTGCCGCATTAGCAGCAGTAACTTTTCGGCCGATTTCAAAGGCGGTTGACCAGTCGGTACGAAAATGAATACCTTCGACGGCCATATCCGTTGTCATTACTTGACGCTTATCTGTGCCTGCAACAACGGCAGCATCGTCACCAATGCCAATTTGTACTCGCGGGTCAGAGGTTGCAAATATCTCGCGAAGTCGAGAGATCACCTGCGCTTCCGTAAAATCCCCCGATTTATTTGCCATAGCGCCAAGACTAGAACATGGAGTACCTTTGTGGTCATCTTCAAAGGCGAAGCTTCTACGAGAAAGGCGTCACCACCATGTCAGTTCAGGCATACATTTTGATTCAAACCGAAGTCGGCAAGGCATCAAGCGTTGCGCAATCCGTATCTGCAATCGCTGGCGTTACATTGGCTGAAGGCGTTACAGGTCCTTACGATGTAATCATGCGCGCTGAGGCTCCATCAATGGAAGAATTCGGCCGCTCAATATTGTCTAAGGTGCAAGCTGTACCAGGCATTACTCGTACCTTGACTTGCCCTGTTACGTACTAATTACCCAAACTTTAA
>CAITKS010000034.1 GCA_903893085.1 uncultured Actinomycetes bacterium
GGCAGCACTCTTTTATGTGCGACACGCCATAGCGGCTAGTTAACGATTGGTTAAGACTGGCTACGCGCCAAGACGTCGATGGCGCTGTGAATATGCACGAAGTGCTCGCAAGAAATCGACGCGACGAAAATCTGGCCAATATGCTTCACAGAAATAGAATTCTGATAAAGCGCTCTGCCATAACAAGAAGCCGCCCAGCCTTTGTTCACCAGATGTACGGATCAACAATTCGGGATCCGGTTGACCTGCGGTATATAAATATTTTGAGATCTCCTCAGTTGTTAGCGCCGCGGTGGCATCAGCCAAGTTCGCACCATGGGCGCTCTTATCTTGCAGATATCCCTTCACCGCATCGACGATTTCTCGGCGACCGCCATAACCAATTGCCACATTTACTTCGACGCCACCATTTATTACAGGCGGCAAATTAGCCAATTTTTCACTCAGCCAAGGCGGCAAAAGTTCCAGGGCTCCAACGGCTTTGATATTCCATTTACCGGTGGCGCGAAGTTCATCGACGGTATCGCCAATGATCTTTAAGAGACCATCTAACTCTTCAGGGGTGCGTTTAAAGTTTTCCGTCGATAACAACCACAAGGTGACGACTTCAACTTTTGCCTCATCACACCAACCGAGAAATTCCACGATCTTGCTGGCACCGCGACGGTGACCTTTGGGATCGAGTGAACTGGGATTGGCTTTTGCAAAACGGCGATTGCCATCAAGGATCACACCAACATGGCGCGGGGTTTTTGAGAAATCTAGATCACTAACAATGCGCCACTCGTAAAACGGGTAGAGCGCAGATTTAATCGTTTTACGGATACTGCTTAACAATTCGGCGCTCCGCAATAAATGAAGCAACTGGCAGCGTGCCAGCTAGGGCCAACCAAATTACTCGACGCAAATCCCAGCGCGCCTTTACTGAAAATTGCAGCGCAGTTAAAAGATATGCGGCGTAAACCCAGCCATGCACAAATGGAATCCAGGCAACTTTGCTCTTCCAGTCTTCATTATTTAGTAGGTATGCCACGGGCAGATCTACAAACCACAAAAGCAGCGACATAACTCCGGCGGTTAACGCCATTACTCGAAATCTCTTAACGGCACCGGTCATGAGGCAATACTACGGCGATAGAAGGGAAGGTAAAGAACGATCGCAGCCATCAGCCACCAAATGGCGACATATGAAATATGTTGCCAGTAATAACCCGCGACTCTAGAAACTGGCGCCTCTGCAACCACTCGGGTGCGAATCAAGTCTCCGGTTCGTGTGGCCTCTGATTGCGCCACTATGAATCCGTCATATAACTGCAAGTCAGCCAGTCCAACAATGACGCTGCTATCTAGCCGCGAAATTACTCCCGGCACATTTTCGGCGCGATCATCATTTTGATGTGGCTGCATGGTTCCAACCAATTCAATTTTGGTTGACATCGCAACTTCTGGATTTAGCAAACGATCTGACCACAAACCACGAACAACCAAGATTCCCGAAAGCGGATCGATTTCATCTACTTGCAATAACGCTACTTCCCAGTCGCTGACGATCCCATCTTTATCGCTTTGAAATGGAGCCTTGAAATTTGCAACATAAAAACCGCTTACCGCTACCTTCTTATTTACGTTACGAGAATCAAGGGCAACCGTTGGCTTAGCTAATTCACTTAGCGAATAAACTTTTGGGTCAATTACTTTGGCTGCGGCATTTGACTCTTTAACGATAGCGGCACGATCTAACTGCCAATTACCAAGGCCAACTAAGACCAGGGCAATAGCAATAACACCCAGGGCTTGTAGAAACTTCTTAATTATCGAATTGGTTTTCATTGTTGCGAGCGCTCATCCGTAAGTAGCGCTTATAGAAACTGCGCAACAAAATAGCGACGGTTATACAGAGAATTAGAACAGTGAGTGATCCTGCCCAGCCCATCTCAACATCTTTTTGCATGAGACAATACTCCCATGCAATCGGGCGAAGAGTTTGACTACAACGACCGCTATGGCGTGCTTCCCGCAAAGAGATGGGTCACACCTGCGATCGTTTTCGCCCTTATAGGTGGCGGTTGGTTTATTTGGGCCGGTCTTCATCATGCCAACCCTGCAATTCGCTCTGAACTAATCTCATTTAGCGTTACAGCAGAGCGAGAAATCTCAATCCGTTACAGCGTTAATCGCACTGATCCTATGCAAGTCGTTATCTGCACTTTGACTGCAAGTGATCAAGATAAGAATGTTGTTGGCCAAATCGATCAAAAGATCGCAGCAGGTACCTCATATAACGAGCAAACCACTGTGATTCCCGCACGAACTGCGCCTGTAACAGCGGCAATTGCACGTTGTCGCGCCGAATAATTACTTCGTATACCGTTGCCCCTTATGAGTACCCCACAAACTTGGTTAACCCAAGAAGCCGCCGATCGTTTGCGCGGCGAACTCGCACACCTTGAATCAGATGGCCGTAAAGAAATCACCGCCAAGATCGAAGCAGCTCGCGCTGAAGGAGATCTAAAAGAAAACGGCGGCTATCACGCAGCACGCGATGAACAAGGCAAGATGGAAGCGCGCATCCGCCAGTTAAAGCAGATGCTAGAAAATGCACACATCGGCACACCACCAGCATCCGCCGATGGCGTCGTTGGCCCCGGAATGGTTATCACCGCAATCATTGCTGGCGATGAAGAGAAGTTCTTACTTGGTTCACGCGAAATCGCATCTGGCGACTTAAGCGTTTACAGCGAAAAATCTCCTTTAGGCGCCGCAGTTATGGGTGCAAAGATCGGTGACACAGTTTCTTACACCGCACCAAACGGTAAAGAAATCAAAGTCGAAATCAAGGGCGCGACTAACTACTAATTAAATTTAGAAGAGATTAATTCCACTAAATTTGAATTGAATCGCTTGATCTTCGCTTCGGTCATCTGCAGCATTGTGGTCATTGGTTACCAAGAAAACGCACTTGGTGTGGATGCAATCGCCGTTTTCGAAGTATTTATCTACTTTCAAAGTCAGCTTACTTTTGCTTGATTTAGCACCCATTTTGATATCAGCCGGAACATCTGAAATCCATAGCTTTGAAGTTGCAGCTGGGTTGCAAGCTGGAGGCTTGGTTTCGCCATTCTTTGTAGCCATGCATTGAGAAATATAGATTCCGTTATTCTTTGGAAGCGCTGAAACCTTTATAGTTACAAGGCCATTTTTTGTTGAAATTTTCTTACTATTTACGATTGTAACCTTCGTAGCTGCCTCGGCAGATTGGCTGCCAGCAAAAAGCAAAATTGCAGTAATTGCTAAAACTTTTTTCAATTGAATTCTCTCCGTCGTTAGTTAATTTGTCCCCGCAAATTTAACTTGGCCTCAAAGAGCATGCAGAGTGAAAATGGTGATATTCATCTCATCAATAAGTTGCACGACCACCAGAGGCGTCAAAGGTAAAGCCGGTTGTAAATGAGCACGCTTTTGATGCCATAAAGGCAACGATCTCGGCGACTTCTTCGGGCTGGCCAACGCGGCCCATCGGAATTCGGCTAATCATGTATTTCAAAGTTTCATCAGAAGTATTTGAATTCATTGGCGTACTTATGACCGCTGGTGCAAGTGAGTTAATAACGATTCCATCTGGGGCGACTTCCTTGGCAACGCCTTTAACAAAACCAATCATGCCGGCCTTTGAGGTGTTGTAAGGAGAAAGTCCCGGGTTTCCTTCTTTTCCTGCAATGGATGCTAAATGCACAATGCGTCCGTATTTCTTTTCTTTCATAGATGGAATAACCGCTTGAGTTAACCAAATGGCGCCGTAGAGATTTACTTGCAAAACTTTTTCAAAGTCCGGCCATTTCACATCAACTACTGGTGTATTTGATGGTCCCACGATTCCTGCTGTGTTAATCAGCGCATCTATTTGGCCATGATCTTTAAGGATTGCTGTTATTGCATTGTTGATCTGGTTTTGATCTGAAATATCGCAGGTGTGGACTTGATTGGATGCAAGGTTTAACTCTTTAGCTAATTCATCAAGGGCGCTCTTATTGAAATCTAGTGCGATGATTTTGGCACCGCGGGCTGCGATTAGTTGAGCACTCGACTTACCGATGCCAGTTGCTGCCCCTGAAATAACAACTACTTGGCCGTTGAATTCGACTGATGAGGTGGCTGACATGGTGGCTGCTTTCTACTTAATCCGCGGATCGATATGAATCTTTGGTCCATCGCCTGCGCCATGTGGGCGCTTGCCCATAAAGACATCGTGGACTTCATTTAGCGAGATTGTTGCTGCGATAAGCGGACGTGGATCTACTTCACCACGTGCAAATATTTCAATCGCGCCTTTGAGTCCAGGTGATGCCGACAAGATTCCAACAGCAGTGACATCTTTGAGCGCCAAGTCACGTGAATCAATCAGGCTCGGTTCACCAGATATACCGATGTAAACAACGCGACCACCGGGTTCGACTGCTTGCACAATTTCATTAGGAATTGATTTGTGATTAGTGGCATCGATAATTCCGTCAAAACCTGTTCTTGGTTTAACTAAATCTGTTCCTGCGTTCTTAATTCCGATTTGATGGGCCAACTTGATGGTGCGCTCATTGCGGCCAATCAAGTGCACACGGGCGCCAGCGGCTTGTGCAAGTTGTGCGCAAAGTAATCCAATTGTGCCTGTTCCATAAATCAAAATCTCTTTGCCGGGGCCAGCAAGTGCTGCCTCAACTGCGCGAAGTGAATTGCCGGCAGGTTCAATAAGTGCACCTATTGCATCATCAATTGAATCTGGCAGCGCGTGAAGTGCACGTTCTGGCACTAATAATTTTTCAGCACATGCACCTGGCCAACCGTTGCGAACACCGATTTCAAAACGATCATCGCAAACATGTTGGCGATCGGATGTGCAGCGATAACAAGTGCCGCAGCCAAGCATCGTGTCACCAGTAACTCTTTGACCGAGCCATTTTGGATTTACACCTTTACCAATTTGCGAAACAACACCACACCATTCGTGGCCGATTTGTACTGGATATTTCGCTTGATTGCTATGGAGATAAACCATCTCACCCGTAAAGAATTCTTGATCTGTTCCGCAGATTCCAACGCGTGTTACATCAACGACGACTTGGTTATCCCCCGCGATCGGCTCTGCCACATCTTCCACAATGGAATTATTCGGAGAAGTTATGGTCAAGGCCTTCATGCCGTCACTATACTCAACACAATATCTGGATAGATAGTCTTGCGATTCGAGGAGTAATTAAATGCGTAGCGCCCATTGGTACGGCGGTAAAGATCGTGATGGATTTATTCACCGCGCATGGATGCGACGTGGTTTACCAAAAGATGCTTTCGACGGCCGCCCTCATATTGCAATCGCCAATACAGCATCCGATTTAACACCTTGTAATTCTCACTTAAATGAAGTGATGGAGTACGTAAAAAATGGAATTTGGGAAGCTGGTGGTGTTCCACTAAACATGCCAGCAGTTTCACTTGGGGAAACTTTGGTGCGACCAACAGCAATGTTGTGGCGCAATATGGCTGCGATGGCGACGGAGGAACTGATTCGCGCTAACCCAATTGATGGTGTTGTTCTGCTCGGCGGTTGCGATAAAACGATTCCATCATTGTTAATGGCAGCATCCTCTGTTGATATTCCAGCGCTTGTTGTTCCTGGTGGGCCGATGTTGACCGGAACATTCCAGGGAACACCGCTTGGATGCGGCACAGATGTATTTAGATTAAGTGAAGAAGTTCGTGCGAAGAAACTTAGCGAGGCAAAGTTTTTAGATTCAGAGTCCGCGATGATTCGAAGTCGCGGACATTGCAACACGATGGGCACCGCATCAACTATGGGAATTATGGCCGAAGCACTTGGAATGGTTATCCCGGGTATCGCAGGAACGCCAGCACCCGACAGCCGCTTGCTGCAGTACTCGCAAGAATCAGGCCGTCGCATAGTTGAAATGGTTCATGAAGGATTAAAGCCAAGTGACATCATGGTCAAGGGATCTTTCCTTAACGCAATTGTTGCTTTGGCTGGAATCGGTGGATCAACCAATGCGGTTGTTCACTTGCTCGCAATCGCTGGCCGCTTAGGAATCGATTTAACACTTGATGACTTTGATCGCACGGGTTCTCGCGTTCCGCTGCTGGTTAATTTGCAACCAGCAGGAAAGTATTTGATGGAAGATTTCCATCGTGCCGGTGGTTTGCGCGCTGTATTTAAAGAGTTAGAGGATTTGCTAGACCCAAAGGCAATAACAGTGCTCGGAACGCCTTTAGTAAAAGGATTATCTGAGGCCGAAATTTATGACACTGACGTTATTCGCACTCGCAAAGAACCCTTGCAGCCAAGTGCTGGCATTGCAGTTCTGCGCGGCAATTTAGCGCCACTTGGCGCAGTTATTAAACCCGCTGCAGCAAGTGCAAACTTGTTAAAGCATCGCGGTAAGGCGA
>CAITKS010000035.1 GCA_903893085.1 uncultured Actinomycetes bacterium
GCTTTTGCAGATATTGATCAGATTGATCTGCTCTTTATTGATGGACCGCCAGGTTCTAAAGATGACAAAGCCCGCCATCCTGTTCTTGCACAGTGTCTTTCGAAGTTAGCACCTGGGGCTGTAATTGTTATTGACGATGCAAATCGCACAGGCGAACGAGAACTTGCTGAGATGTTTTTAAAAGCCTTGCCTGGTTACGAGTTGGAATTTCTAAGCCACGAAAAGGGAACCGCGGTTCTGCGGCCTCGCTAGTTTTACTGCAGAATTTTTGTTCTACGCGGAACAGCAAAAGCTTTTCCGACTGCAGTCAGCTCGGTAGCAACCTGCGCCTTGATATTTTCTTCTGACTTAAGAAGCGTGGCGAGCGCAGCAATAATTGTCTTGAGTTCTTTCTGCTCAGTTTCCAGTTCGAGTTTGCTCATCTTGGTCAGACGACGAAGTGGCATATCGAGAATGTAAGTGGCTTGCTCGTCATTTAACTTAAAGTCTTTAATCAACTTCTCTTTAGCTGCTGCGGCATCATCGCTGCCACGAATAATTTTAATTACCTTATCGATATCGATAATTGCCTTCAGCAAGCCATCAACCATAGAAAGGCGACCTTCTGCCTTTGCCTTGCGGTATTCAGATCGACGGCGCACAACTTCGATGCGGTGATCGATAAACACCTGCAAGAGTTCTTTCAGCCCAAGAGTTTGCGGGCGACCCTTAACCAATGCAACAGCGTTAATGGCAAAAGCATCCTCCATCGGAGTTAATTTAAAGAGTTGTTCAAGTACGGCTTCTGGTTCGAAACCATTTTTGAGCTCGATAACTACGTTGGTTCCAGTTTGACCATCAGTTAAATCGATAATGTCTGAGATACCTTGGATTTTCTTCGCTTTGGCAAGATCTGCAATACGTTCTACAACTTTTTCTGGGCCGATATTAAACGGCAACTCTTTTATGGTGATACCCATCTTGCGTGAAGTGACCTTGCTAATTTCAACGCTGGCGCGAACCTTAAAGGAACCTTTACCTGTGGCATATGCCTCGCGTACACCTTCGGCGCCAACGAGTTCTCCGCCAGTTGGGAAATCTGGGCCAGGAATGTGCTTCATCAATTGATTTAGCGTCGCCTTGGGATTATCAATCAAGAATTTAGTTGCGGCAATAACTTCACCTAAATTATGTGGCGCCATGTTGGTAGCCATACCAACAGCAATTCCTGAACCGCCATTTACTAACAAGTTTGGATAAGCAGCAGGAAGAACTAGCGGCTCAAGGAGTTGACCATCGTAGTTAGGACCAAAATCAACGGTGTCTTCATCAGCTTCAGCAACCATCGCCATCGCGGCATTGGCTAGACGAGCTTCGGTGTAACGCATCGCAGCCGGTCCAGAATCTAGTGAACCAAAGTTTCCATGGCCATCGATTAGGGGAACCTGCATTGAAAAAGATTGCGCCATACGAACAAGTGCATCGTAAATTGCAGAGTCACCGTGTGGGTGCAACTTACCCATTACTTCACCAACAACACGAGCGCTCTTTACATGTCCGCGTTCTGGACGAAGTCCCATGTCAGCCATCTGATGCAAGATTCGGCGATGAACTGGTTTTAAACCATCGCGCGCATCTGGAAGTGCACGCGAATAAATAACTGAATATGCATACTCAAGAAAAGATTCAGACATTTCAGATGAAACATCGATATCAACAATCTTGCCAGGATATTCGCCAGGTTTTGGACCCACTGGCTTTTTAGCCTTGGTAGTCGTCGCGCTCTTCTTCGTAGCCATGCGCGCATTCTGCCAAGTTAATGGGCTAAATCGCGGTACCTACACGCGGTCTGCCGCCAACGATTGCAACACATCCGGCCGCCAATTGAGTTCCAGCCGTTAGCGCTGCAGTTAGGTCATGGCTTTTTGAATAAGTTGCTATAAATCCTGCTGCAAAACTATCGCCGGCTCCAGTCGTATCGACCACAGTTGCCGCAACTGCTGGAACGCTAATCGAATCAAATCCTCGAGTTTTGGCAATGGCACCCAGTGAGCCGCGTTTAATTACAATAACTTCGGAGTAATCCAACAAATAATCCAGCGCACGCTCGATATCTACAGATCCAGTTAGATAAATAGACTCTTCTTCATTTAAAAATAAAACATTTGCCTGCGAAAACCATTGATGAATTTCAGTATCTGAAACGCTCTTCATTGCGCCAACAGAGGCGGGATCAAAGTAGATCGTGATGTTATCGCCCTTAATCTTTTCAATCATCGCTAATACAGCAGGGCGAGCCAAGGGATTTAATAGCGCGTATCCAGATATGTAGACCGCTTGAAATCTCGATAGATCCGGAAGATCGGTGATATTTAAACTGGAATTTGCGCCCTTATCGGGAAACATTGTTCGCTCACCTGATGAATCAACTAAGACAATTACTACGCCAGATGATTCACCTGGGATGACTAAATCTGCATGCTCAACACCTAGCGAATCGAACTCAGCAACTATTGCAGCTCCCGCGGGATCATCACCAATATGGCTGACAATTGTACTGCGCGCATCTGTGCGGGTAAGCCAAGCCGCTACATTTCCGGCTGCGCCTCCGCTGCCAGTGCTGATGCGACTTGCTGTGTCGCTGCCATAATTAATTTTTTGTGGTGCCACATCGATACGTACGATGACATCAAGCATTACATCTCCGATGCAAAGTACTTGAATTGACATCAAATTTCCTTTTATTTATTGGTGTTGCTTTGCTACTGCAATATCTGCAGCTAGCGCGGAGTTAGATTTGATAATCTCAATATTTACCGAAAGTGATTCGCCTTCGCTGGCGGTGTGAAAATGCTCAAGTAAGAATGGAGTGACCGCTTTACCGATAATTCCCGCCTTGCGAGCACCGGCCAATCCACTCTTTAAAATGGCATCGTGGCGTTTGCGATTCATCTCATGCTTGACCGGATTGGCTACGACTAAAGCGCTTTTGTTGGTACGCAGCGCCTCACGCGAGCGGATTATGTTGGCAATCTCAGAGGCACTTTCGACGCGGTGTTCGATAGTGAACCCCGAATCCGTTAGGTAGAAACCGGGGAAGTTAGTAGTTTTAAAGCCAACGACACCAATCGCCAAAGTTTCTAAACGCTCTAAAGTTGCAGCGACATCCAAAATTGATTTAACTCCGGCGCATACAACGGTCATATCTAGTTGTGACAGAGCAGTTAGATCTGCAGATTCATCAAAGGTTTCATTGGCATCGCGATGTACGCCGCCTAAGCCACCCGTTGCAAAGACTCGAATACCGGCCAGCGCTGCAAGATGCGCGGTTGCAGCGACAGTCGTTGCAGCTGATTTTCCAGTTGCACAAATAATCGCCAGATCGCGACTGGATGCTTTAGCAATGTCATCGCGATTGGCAATCTCTTTAAGTTGGTCATCTGTTAAACCGACATGTACAACGCCATCGAGTACCGCAATTGTTGCTGGCACGGCACCATGATCGCGGACAATATCTTCGACTTCACGCGCCACTTCAAGATTTTGCGGGCGGGGCAGACCATGGCTGATGATCGTAGATTCAAGAGCAACAATCGGACGACCTTCTGCGATTGCAGCAGCAACTTCTGGCGATGGCGTAAATGGCATCCGGTGACTCATAGCCCCAACCTTACCCGTGAGAAGATACCTCCGTGTATCTGTCGCAAATCACTCCATCGCTCTTTGCGAGTCTGGGTTTAGCGGATTTAAGCGATCAAATTCAATGCGGACCAAGTCCTGCTGGGCGCGAATTACTATTCCTAATCGATGGACTTGGCGCCGACGCTGTTATTAAATATGCAACTTATATTCCAACGCTGGCATCCCTGATTAGACATGGATCAGTTAAAACTTCTTTTCCTTCGACTACTGCGACAAGTTTGGCAACGCTTACAACTGGTGTAAATCCTGGACAACACGGAATGCTCGGTTACACAGTGCAAGTGCCACGCAGTGGTGGACGAATTCTTAATTCACTTAAGTGGGATGAACGAGTAGACCCAGTGATTTGGCAGCCAATCCCAACCCTCTTTGAACGAGCAGCGGCGCAGAATATAAATGTCACACACGTTGCCGCTAAGCGATATGAAGATTCTGGATTTACGCGAGCGGTATTCCGTGGCGCACAGTACAAGGGTGCAAATACTCACGCCGATTTAGTTCTAGAGACTGTGCAGGCGCTGAAAAGTACGCCAGCATTTGTCTACCTATATGTAAATGATTTAGATGTTGCCGGGCACAGCGATGGCGTCGGATCAGAGAAATGGCTAGCCGCCCTAACTGGTATTGATCAATTGGTTGCTAAGTTATTGCAGCAACTTCCACGCGGGACAAGACTTTGGCTAACTGCCGACCACGGAATGATTAACGTCGGTGAAAAAATTGTGATTGGCCAAGATAATGATTTGGCAACCGACATTGCAACGATTGCAGGAGAGCCACGAGCACGCCATTTGTACCTACGTGATGGTGCAAGTGGCGCCGCTATCCAAGAGAGCGCGCAACGTTGGCGGGAATTCTTGGGTGCAAAGGCAATTGTTCATACTCGAGAAGAGGCAAAGATTTCTGAACTATTCGGCAGCGAAGTAAGTGCAGATGCATCTGATCGCATTGGTGATTTAGTCGTTATTGCACAAGGTGATTTGATATTAATCGAAGCTGAACGCCAGACGCAGGAAAGTGCCATGGTGGGCCATCATGGGGGAGCTACAGATATAGAAAGCTATGTTCCACTTTTAACTGCCGTAATTAATTAGTTTTCAGGGTTACTTTCATCAGTTGGCTTCTGTCCAAACATAATTTCATCCCATGAAGGAACTTTTGCGCGCGCCGTAATTCCATCGGCCTTATCTGCAGGCGCTGGTGTTTCGCGGATAGATACAAGTCGAGGTGTTTCGCGAGTTAATTCTGCTTCGAATTCTTCATCAGTTGGATCGTTATCTGGAAGATCATCAAGAGAGGATGCAACACTGCGAATCGGTGCGCTATCGATACGAATTGGTTCGCGCGGTTGTTCCGGAATGTTATTGCGTGAGGGATGAGTTGGTGGTGCGTAAACAAATCCAGAATCAACGCGGCGAGCTGGTGCATCTTCGCCCATCATCCAGGCGGCGTTGTCATCGAGTGGTGCGATGCTGCGACGCTGTCCATCAAATGTAAATTGCGCAACGCCTAGACCATCACGGTTTGGATAGTGAAGTTCGATTGTCCAAGTGCCATCTTCTAGGCGCCAGGTATTCCAATCGAGTGCATCCACATCGACTCCGCGTGGTGAAAGCTTTGAAATCACAATATCTAAGAAAGTTAAATTATCTCGGCTGCCATCTTTGCCTTCGCGGCGAGGAGATAAACCATGAACTTGATCAATAATAAAAATACGCTCTTGCAAGATTGGTCCAGCAAAACGTTCGACTTTATCAACGGAAATATTTCCATCGCGGGCAATTGAATCCATAGTCTCACCGGCACGAAGTCGGCGTTGCATCTCTTTAACGCTCATGAATTCATTTTCATCGCCAACTGGTACCGAGGTAAGGCGCGGTTGATTTACCGTTGCGCGCAATGTGTCGCTAATGCGTAGCGAAAATTCGCCGCCGTTCTGATCTGTGAGCGCGAGGTGCACCCCATCTGGGGTTTTGCCGGTCAGGCGAAGCTCAGTCATAGGGGTGAGAATAACTGATCAGGTGCGAAATTAGAGGAAGTTGAGCCCTAGACTGCAACTATGTATGAAGATTTGTTAGAACTGGCAGAAAAAACAGGTGCGCAAGCGGCGGCTCTATTGATGAAGCGCCCACCAGCCTTTGAGATTTCCTCTAAATCCACGGCCATCGATATTGCCACTCAAATGGATGTTGCTGCTGAAAAATTTATCGTCGAAACAATTCTTGCCGCTCGCCCGGATGATGGAATCATCGGCGAAGAAGGAACCGAACGACCAAGCAAATCAGGAATTACCTGGGTAATCGATCCACTAGATGGAACAGTTAATTACGTTTACGGTTTACCAGGCTGGAACGTTTCAATTGCGGCAAAAGATAGCGATGGTTCGGTTGTCGGTGTCGTTACAGCGCCAACAATTAACTCAACGTGGACGGCAACGCGAGGTGGTGGCGCTTTTTACAACGGGCATAAAATTTCTTGCAATGAACCAATTGAGCTAGACCGAGCGCTAATTTCCACTGGATTTCAATACGATGTTGCCAATCGCATTTCTCAACTAGAAGCTCTTGCAAAGATCGTTCCAATTGCACGCGATGTTCGTCGCAATGGAGCGGCAGCAGTTGATTTCTGCCATGTAGCGATGGGTGCGATCGACGGTTTTTATGAATCTGGATTGAAAGAATGGGATTGGGCAGCTGGCAGCCTGATCGCCACCGAAGCCGGTGCCAAATTCACCCAACACGGGCGCGAACCGCTACAAACTTCAATTGTTGCTGGGGTAAGCCTGCATGCTCAGCTCTGCTCGATTTTGGGAATGTCTGAGTAATTTTTAGGCCCCATCCGAAGGGGTAAGCGTGAGGTAAGAGGCCGATTTACGCTCGGCGCCCCTTCTGTGGCAAGATACGCAGTCTGCGCGGCAGTTAATGCCCCGCTGCAATCAGCTTAAATGAGCTTTAAATAGATGAGGACCATACGATGAATATTCTTGATGCAGTTGATGCGAAGTCACTTCGCCATGACGTGCCACAGTTTCGCGCCGGAGATGAACTAAAGATCCACGTCCGCGTTATTGAAGGTAGCAAGAGCCGTATCCAGGTCTTCCAAGGAATCGTAATTCGCCGACAGGGCGATGGCGTTCGCGAAACATTCACAATCCGTAAAGTTTCTTACGGTGTCGGAGTAGAACGTACCTTCCCAGTACACACACCAGTTATTGAAAAGATCGAACTAGTAAAGAAGGGCGATGTACGTCGCGCCAAGCTTTACTACCTCCGCGACCTGCGCGGTAAGGCTGCCAAGATTCGCGAAAAGCGCGATGGCATCGAAGGTTACGGCGATGGAATTCTTTCAACTCCGGTTGCAGAAGTAATCGAAGAAGTTGTGGCAGAGGCTCCAGCTCAAGCCGCGAATACAGATGTAATGGTTGAAACAGAAGCGCCAGCAGTAGTTGAAGCAGTTGCAGAAGTACCAGCAGACGTTGTGGCAGATGCCCCAGCAGCTGATGCAACTTCAAACGACTAAGTAACTTCCGTAAAAATGCCACGCAAGGGCTCGCTTTTACGCGAGTTACCTATCCTGGTAATAGTTGCGCTCGCAGTATCACTTGTTATCAAGACTGTTTTGGTTCAGTTCTTCTTCATTCCATCCGGTTCTATGGAAAACACGTTACAGATCAATGATCGTGTTGCGGTAAATAAGTTGCCTTTCATCGGTAAGTCAATTGGCCGCGGTGATGTAGTTGTTTTTCGCGATCCAGATAACTGGTTGCCTGAGCCATACGCAATCGAGCAGAATAAAGTTGTAGCTAAAGTAAAAGAAGCATTTGTAGCGGTAGGTATCTTGCCAAATCCAGCGAAGCAATACTTAGTAAAGCGCGCAATTGGAATAGCTGGAGATAAAGTTGAATGCTGTTCAAAGAGTAAAAAATTGCTGGTTAATGGCGTAGAAATTGATGAGCCATATATATTCGCGGGAAATTCACCTAGTGATTCAAACTTCAACGTAACCGTGCCAGCTGGAAAGATTTGGGTTATGGGCGATCACCGCGGAGCAAGTGCCGATTCTCGCTTCCACCAAGATGATATAAACAACGGAATGGTTCCACTTTCTAAAGTAACTGGGAAAGTTGTTGGAATCATTTGGCCGATCAAGAATTTCGGCTTAGTTAAATCGTTCTCATCTCTTAAGTAATTTCATCGAGTTTTCCAGTGAAAGTAATTGAGTCACTATTAATTGATGCCGGAATTTCGCCGTTGGCAGGTGTCGATGAAGCCGGACGCGGTGCGTGTGCAGGCCCACTGGTTATTGCCTCCGTTGTACTTCGTGATCCATTCGCACCCGAATTGGAGAGAGTCCGTGATTCCAAAGATGTATCCGAGGCCGAACGAGAAAAGTTATTTGAGATAGTTACTGATGTAGCCCTAGCGGTCAGCGTGATCATTGTTCCCGCAAAGGAAGTTGATCAACGCGGTGTGCACGCGGCAAATCTTGATGGCATGCGCCGCGCAGTTCAAGGCTTATCTGTTACTCCAAGTTACGTGCTAACTGATGGATATGCCATCGAAGGTTTGGCTATTCCAAATGTCGCCGTTTGGAAGGGCGATCAAGTAGTCACTTGCATCAGCGCTGCCTCAATTATCGCAAAAGTTACACGTGATCGAATAATGCGTGAACTAGATATTCAATTTCCGAACTATGGCTTTGCAAAACATAAGGGCTATATCACCAAAATCCATACCGAATCCCTGCAAGAACATGGCCCGTGTATAGAACACCGCCGCTCTTTCGCAAATATCGCATCCCTTCTTTAATAATTACACACACCCATTTGAAATAGCGGGTTAACCGTCGGCGCTGCGACCTAATCTGCGCCTCATGAGTAAAAGTGCAATTAAAAGAAATAATTTAGCTACTGGCGCATTCGGTGAAGAAGTAACCGCCCGATATGTAACGGCGCTAGGCCACGAAATCATGGATCGCAACTGGCGAGTTCGCGAAGGAGAGATCGACATTGTCTCCATGAGCACCGATGGAACCTTTCATTTTATTGAAGTTAAAACTAGATCTTCACTTGCCTTTGGCCATCCATTCGAGGCGATTAACAAAGATAAAGCCCATCGCATGCAACGTTTGGCTCTGGCCTGGCTAGCCACTCATGGATGTTTAGGTTGTGACTATGCAATAGATGTTTCTGCGGTTTTGATTGCCACCGATGGCTCACACACCATTGAATATCGTGGCGGTCTTTTGTGACTCTTGGAATAACGCAAAGTGTTGCCTTACTCGGACTAGACGGCGCAGTTGTCACCATCGAAGTTGATATCTCAGATGGAATTCCAATGTATTCGCTATTGGGTCTGCCCGATGCGGCGCTAAATGAATCTCGCGATCGAGTCCGTGCTGCGCTTATAAACACCAGTGAAAGTTGGCCAAATCGCAAGGTCACCGTTTCGTTATCGCCAGCGTGGTTACCTAAGAGTGGATCGAGTTTTGATTTATCTATTGCACTCGCAATTTTGATTGCACAGCAGGCGCTTCCACAAGATCCTTTAAATGAGGTGCTTGTATTAGGCGAACTTGCTTTGGATGGAAAGATTCGGTCGGTGCGTGGTGTTTTACCAGCGCTGATAGCTGCTTACAAATCTGGGATTACTCGAGCATTTGTTCCACAAGAGAATTTGGCTGAAGCATCACTCATGACACAGATGCAAATAATTGGCTTCAGTGCGCTGCATCAAGTCCTGCGCTTTCTTCGCACAGGTGAACGAGATATCGCACCACAACTTGATCTAGCAATTGATGATTCAGATATGGTGGCAGATTTTTCAGATGTCGCAGGGCAGTCGGCGGCGCGTTTTGCTGCTGAGGTTGCAGCAAGCGGGGGACATCACCTCTTGTTAATTGGTCCACCAGGAGCAGGCAAGACCATGATTGCAGCGCGTCTTCCAACTATTTTGCCACCACTAACTTTGGAACAAGCGCTCGAAGTTACGGCAGTACATTCGATCGCCGGAACTCTTGGAACACGTTCACCAATGTCGCTAATTGCGCCGATCGTTTCACCGCATCACAGTGCAACACGAGTTGCGATGGTGGGTGGGGGATCGGCTTCGATAAAACCCGGTGCATGTTCTTTGGCTCACCACGGAGTTCTATTCATTGATGAAGCGCCAGAATGCGCTAACGGAGTTTTGGATGCACTGCGTCAGCCGTTGGAAGCGGGCACCGTAACAATTGCACGAAGCGTTGGTTCGCTTACTTTTCCTGCGCAATTTCTGCTTGTACTCGCAGCTAACCCATGTCCATGTGGAAAATTTGCTGGCCGCGGTCGATCTTGCACGTGCTCATCCGTGCAAGTAAGAAGATACCTTGGCAAGTTATCTGGGCCGCTGATGGATCGAATTGATATGCGCGTGCAAGTAGAACCAGTTAGTCGCATAGAAATGTCACAGATTGAACTGGGGGAATCAAGTGCCACTATTGCGGCTCGAGTAGTTTCGGCTCGCGCCAGCGCATCGCAGCGCTTTGCTGATAAAGCCTGGCACCTGAATTCGCAGATTCCTTCACGAGAACTGCGTACAACTTTTAAG
Organism: uncultured Actinomycetes bacterium; assembly: GCA_903893085.1. Next base: position 10,269 of record CAITKS010000035.1, read on the forward strand.
CCCGAAAGAGCTGCAATGAATTTTTTGCACGATGAGTTAGATAAGGAAAGGCTTACTGCTAGAGGACTACATAAAATAATTCGTCTTGCTTGGACTCTGGCAGATCTAAATGGCCACTCGATTCCAGATTTAAGTGACGTGCAACGCGCCCACCAACTGCGTGAAGGATCTGAGCTATGAACGAGGCAAAGGCACGCTTGGCACTCTTTTCAGTCATTGAAGGTGGACATACCTTTTGGTCAAATGAGATCAATACAAACGGTGCGTTGCGTGTTTTCCAGAAGTTAACAACATCCGCTTATGACAGCGTTAAATACGCAAAAATTATGCAAGCGCTTCGTGCCGTCAATTGTGATGAGATTTTAGATCGAATCAATAGCGTAGGGGCGCAATTCATAACTCCCGATTCACCAAATTGGCCCGCTGCGTTAAATGAACTCGCGGCAATCCCAATTGGTTTAGTTGTGAAGGGAGATGTTGCAGCGCTGTCACAACGAAGTCTGGCAATCGTCGGAACTCGCAATCCAACTCCGTACGGGGTTCGTATCGCTGGCGATTTTGCGGCGGGTTTTGTAGATCGTGAATGGAACATCATCAGTGGTGGTGCATACGGAATTGATTCAGCTGCTCATAAAGGGGCGTTGATTGCCGAAGGTCAAACAGTTGCAGTTTTGGCAACGGGTGTTGATGTTGTGTATCCAGCGGGCAATATGCGCCTCTTTGCCGAAATTGCTGAAAATGGAGCGCTTGTTTCCGAAGTTCTACCTGGTGTCCATGCGATTCCAGTTCGATTCTTAAATCGCAATCGAATAATTGCGGCGCTATCGCAGGCAACACTGGTGGTCGAAGCAGCTTTTCGTTCTGGTTCACTTCGCACTGCGCGTGATGCCGCCGAACTCTTGCGTCCGGTTATGGCAATTCCAGGTCCGATAAACGCTCCCACTTCAGAAGGATGCCATCGCTTAATTGGTGAACGTGCTGCTGAAATCGTGACTTCAGTAAGTGATGCAATCGAGTTAATCAGCGCGCTTTAGGTAATGCCTGCAACAAGTGAGAGAATGAGCCCATGAGTGAATTCCGTTCGGGCTTTGTCGCAATTGTCGGGCGCCCAAACACTGGAAAATCAACTCTCATCAATGCACTAGTTGGAAGCAAAATTTCAATTACATCACCGCATCCAAACACTACGCGTCATGCGATTCGCGGAATCGTTAACCAGCCAACTTTTCAGGCAGTGCTGGTTGATACGCCAGGAATTCACAAACCAAAGACATTGCTGGGGCATCGCTTAAATGCCGTGGTTGGCGAGAGCATGGATTCGGTCGATATTGTTTTGATGTGCTTGCCGGCAGATGAAACATCGGGTGCCGGGGATGTTTTCTTAGCCCAGGAAATTGCGAAACACCCACGGGCAAAGAAATTCGCACTTGTAACCAAGACAGATTTAATTTCCAAGGAAAAACTTGCGCTGCGCCTTGCTGGCGTTAACGATCTGGCAAAAGGGTTTGCTTGGGATGAGATAATTCCTGTATCAGCAGCGATTCATGCGCAGATAGATTTATTAGCTGAATTAATTGGAAAAGCGTTGCCGTCAGGGCCAGCCTTCTATCCCGAAGATATGACTAGCGATCAAGACCAAGAACAATTGATTTGCGAATTAATTCGTGAAGCTGCAATGCGCGATGCTCGTGAAGAATTGCCACATTCGATCATGGTCACCATTGATGAAATGGCAGAGCGCGAAAAGACTGGCTCTCGTCCCTTCTTTGATATTCACGCAACGATTCATGTAGAACGTGATTCGCAAACCGGAATCATCTTGGGACACAAGGGGGAGCGGTTAAAAGATATTGGTATGCGTGCTCGCGCTGATATCGAACGTGAACTTGGTGCTCGAATTTACTTGGGTCTGCACGTGAAAGTTTCTAAAGAATGGCAACGCGATCCCAAGTTATTACAGCGATTGGGATTCGGCGAAAACTAAGCGTTTGTTTTACGGCTTGCTAAATATGAGCCGATCAAAACCAGAGGTAATCCGACGATAATCCCCGTTGTAAGTGGTTCGCTCAGAATCAATACACCAAGCACCACAGCGAATGCGGTATTCATATAAGTAACAAGTGATGCTCGAGCCGGACCTATTTCATCCATCACAGTAAAGAAGACAGCGAAGGCGATGCCTGTTGAGAATACGCCCAGTGCGATTACACAGTAAATCGCTGTTGTCGAAATTGCGTGATCTGGCCAAAGGAAAAATAGAGCAGGTGAATAAAACACAGCAGTCATTGCCATGGCGATGCCATTTATCGCCACACCAGATACGCCTGGCATTTTGCGAGTTATGTAAATAACCGCATAGGCATAACCGAGTGAAGCACCGAGCATCATCAAGATGGCAATGGGATCAGATGAACCAGTGATGCTTTCGATTCCAACCAGTAAGAAAACACCTAAGAATCCAACTGCGATTCCGATCAGACGCCTTGGCTGCCAGACTGTTTTATCTCCATGTCGGGAGGCGATTAGAGTTGAAAAAATGGGAACCGATGCAACAAGTAATCCTGCTAAGCCGGATGTAATTGATTGTTCTGCTGTTCCAATTAATATCCAAGGAATTACCATTTCAAATAGCGCATAGACCGCGATGTATTTCCAACCCTTAATCGCGATAAAGAAAGATTTGTCAACGATTGCAATCGGAACCAAAATCAAGGCACCGATGAATACACGCATGAAAACGACAATTGCGGGAGAGAACCCTGTTTCAGAGTCGACGGCTACGCGAATGAATAGATAAGGAATGCCCCAAAGGAAGCCAGCCAAAATGAAGAGAATCAGATTGCGGCGCGACATTGCTTGAATATAGTCAAATAGAAAGTATTTTCCTAATTTCCCCTGCGCAGAAATCGATAGCAAGCGGTGAACTTGGAGTCGCAACTACATTGGCAAAGAAACCATGAATCATTCCGGGAAATTCGCGATAGGTAACGGCTACGCCACCTGCCTCCAACTTTTCTGCATAATCCTCTGAATCTGATATCAGCGGATCATATTGCGCAGTAATAATTATCGCGGGAGCTAGATCCTTAAATGTTTTGGCAGCAGCGGGAACGGCGTAAGGGTTTAGATTGAAATCATCACCTTGTAAATACTGATCCCAGAACCATTGCATTGCCTGGGTGGTTAACCCATATTCGGTGGCATATTCGATGTATGACTTGGATTTGAAATCAAGTGCTGTACATGGATAAACCAATAACTGGTAAGCCAGATCAATTTTTAGATCTTTAGCTTTTAGGGCAACTGCTGCTGCCAAGTTACCGCCTGCGCTATCGCCTGCAACGCCAACTAAATTTGGATTAATCCCAAATTCATCTGAATGGCTCTTTACGTATTGCAGAGTTGCAAAACAATCATCAAATGGGGTTGGGAAAGGATGTTCCGGCGCTTTTTGATAATTAACACTAATGATCACAGAGCCACTTTGGTTAGCCAAGCGGTGCAGCGCTGCATCATAGATATCAAGAAAATTTAAAACCCATCCGCCACCATGGAAATAAATTAGCGCAGGAGCGTTTTTATCTGCAGATGGTCGGTAAATACGCACTGGTAAATCTGCTGTCGGTCCAGGAATGAAGCGATTTTCAACTTTATAAATTGCTTCTGCGGGGCCGGCAAAGGCGACACGGGATTGCGTTTGTTCGCGGATTACAGCAACTGGCGCCTCCCAAACTTGAGGAAGCCCAGCAGCCTTCTGATCGCTAAGTTGTTTAACTATTTCTGGAGCTAGTGTCATTTACTTCCAGCCTTCTGTTCTATCGCGCAGAGTTCGGTAACGCTCTACAACTGCTGGTGTTGCAACGGCACTTACTTTCTCGATCTTTCCTAAGTCCCAAATCGGAGCTGCGTCGCCACCTAGCAACGCCCATGCAGCTTGGCGGGCGGCGCCATTTGCAACATATTCTCCAGCAGGCGGAACCAATACTTCGCGGCCGAAAAGTGATGATGCAATTTGCGAGACGGCCGGATTTTTTGCAGCGCCACCAATTAAAATAATGCGCTTCACATTTACACCTAATTGCTCAAGTGCATTTACTGCATCAACCAAGCCACAGAGCATTCCTTCGACCATGGCGCGTGCGATATCTGCAGGATTTGAGTTATGTAAATTCATTCCGCTAAATACACCAGTAGCCGTTGGACGATTCGGTGTGCGCTCTCCTTCAAAGTAAGGCAAGAGAGATAGTCCATTCGCACCAGGCTTTGCGCTGAGAGCTAGCGTTCCAACTTCATCATGTGTTTTTCCTAGTATGCGAGTTGCGGCATCAAGAATTCGCGCAGCATTTAGCGTGCAAACCAGCGGCAGGTAGCGCCCAGTTGCATCTGCAAAACCTGCAACTTGCCCAGATGCATCATGAGTTGGCGTTTCAGAGACAGCAAAGGCAGTTCCACTTGTTCCGAGTGAGATCACAACATCGCCAGGTTCGGCTTGGATACCAAGTGCTGCTGCGGCGTTATCACCAGCGCCTGCTGCGATCGGTATTCCAGATGGTGTTGTTCCGCCAAACTCTGCGGGGCTAATTATCTTCGGTAAATGTATTTCGCGATCTGTTCGCAGCGCGCGAGCCAAAATATCTCGGCGGTATTGCGAAGTTGAGGGATCAAAGTAACCAGTTCCTGATGCTTCGCTGCGATCGGAGAAAAGTTTTCCAAAATCTAAAGCAGCGCCTTTATTGTGTTGTAATTGCCAAGATAACCAATCGTGGGGAAGTGCTACTCCTGCGACTTTTTCTGCATTTGCTTTCTCGCTATCTGCTAGCCAGCGCAATTTTGTTGCGGTAAATGATGCAACCAAAACAGAACCAACTTGTTTGGCAATTTCTGAATCGCCACCCAATTCTTTATTTAAGTCAGTTGCGGCATCTGCAGATCTAGTGTCATTCCAAAGCAGAGCATCGCGAACTACTTGACCGTTTGCATCCAGTGCAACCATGCCATGTTGTTGTCCACCGACTGAGATCGCAGCAACATCAGCTAACCCACCGGCATCAGCAATTGCTGTGTCTAGTGCGCTAACCCAGTGCGCGGGTGCAACTTCAGTTCCATCGGGGTGGCTGGCACGGCCCTCGCGCACCAACTCGCCAGTAACGCCATCACGAATGACCACCTTACAAGATTGAGTTGATGAATCCACGCCCGCGATGAGTTTTCGATTAGCCATGGGTAGAGGTTAGACTGTGCCTGTCAACGTTGACCACTTTTCTTAAGTCTTATTTCGTTTTGACTTAGACAATTTTGATTTTTCGAACTGGAGTTTTCATGCGTATTGGCGTCCTTACAGGTGGCGGAGATTGCCCTGGTCTTAATGCGGTTATCCGCGCAGTTGTTCGTAAAGGTGTAAAGGAATACGGCCACGAATTCGTTGGCTTCCGCGACGGCTGGAAAGGCCCGCTAGAAAATTACACAATGGAGCTCAACCTCGAGACAACCCGCGGCATCTTGCCTCGCGGTGGAACCATCCTTGGTTCATCTCGTACCAACCCTTTTAAGATTGAAAATGGCGTAGAACGCATTAAGCAAAACTTGGCTGATCAAGGAATTGATGCGTTGATCGCAATCGGTGGCGAAGACACACTTGGCGTTGCCACCAAGCTTGATGCTCTTGGCGTAAAAGTTATTGGCGTTCCAAAGACTATTGATAACGATCTCAACAACACCGATTACACATTCGGCTTTGATACCTCAGTAAATATTGCAGTTGAAGCGATTGATCGTTTGCATACAACTGCCGAATCACATCACCGCGCACTTATTGTTGAAGTGATGGGCCGCCATGCTGGTTGGATCGCACTTCACTCAGGTATCGCAGGTGGGGCCGCATGTATCTTGATTCCAGAAGTTAAATTCTCCGTGGACAAAGTCTGCGAATGGGTTGAATCACGATTTAAGAGCAGTTATGCACCAATCATTGTTATCGCCGAAGGTGCAATTCCTCAAGATGGTGACATGATCACAAAGGATTCAGAACTAGATGCATTCGGTCACGTAAAACTTTCTGGTATCGGTGAATGGCTTGCAAAGCAGATCGAAGAGAAGACTGGCAAAGAAGCGCGTACATCAGTTCTTGGACATATCCAACGCGGTGGAACACCAACAGCATTCGACCGAGTGCTCGCTACTCGCTTTGGCTTGCAGGCAATTACTGCGGCATCTGAAGGAGACTGGGGAAAGATGGTTGCCCTTCACGGCACAGATATTGTTCGCGTCCCATTGGCTACCGCCACTGAGAAGCTAAAAACTGTCCCAATCGAGCGTTACAAGGAGTCAGAGATCTTCTTCGGATAATTCTCACGCGAGAAACTATCTGATCAAACTACTCTTACCCTCATGACTATTTCATTACAGAACTTATTTACCCCTGGGCTTGTTGCGGCGCAACAACCGCAATGGCCTGGAGGTGTAGACGGCGAACCTGTAAAGAAAGCGGTCGCAGAGTTAAAGTCATTTCCACCACTTGTATTTGCGGGTGAATGTGATGATTTAAAGTCCAAGGTTGCAGAAGCTGCGGCCGGTCGCGCGTTTTGGTTACAAGGCGGGGACTGCGCAGAAACTTTTGCAGCAGCAACTGCTGATTCAATTCGCAATCGAATTAAGACAATTTTGCAGATGGCCGCAGTTTTGCAGTACTACTCGAGCCTGCCAGTTGTAAAAGTTGGACGTATGGCTGGCCAATTCGCTAAGCCTCGTTCAAATGATTTTGAGACTCGTGGAGATGTAACTCTTCCGGCATACCGCGGCGATGCTGTAAATGATCTGGAATTCAATGAAGCCTCTCGCACACCAGACCCACAACGAATGGTCCGTGTCTACAACACATCTGCTGCAACACTTAACTTGGTTCGTGCATTTACTCAAGGTGGATTTGCTGATCTTCGCCAAGTTCACGAATGGAACAAAGGCTTTATCCGCGATTCATCCGTTGGCGATCGCTATGAACAAATGGCCCGCGAAATCGGTCGCGCCCTTGATTTCATGAAATCTGCAGGCGTTGATCCAGATTCATTTAAGTCAGTTGATTTCTATTCAAGTCACGAAGCACTGATTATGGAATACGAAAAGGCGCTGACTCGTATCGATTCACGCACTCAACTCCCATACGATGTTTCAGCACACTTCTTGTGGATCGGAGAACGTACTCGCCAACTAGATGGTGCACACGTTGATTTCGCTGCCAAGGTGCGCAATCCAATCGGTGTAAAGCTTGGACCTAAATCAACTGTTGATGATGCACTTCGCTTAATTGATCGCCTTGATCCAGATCGCGAACCAGGTCGCTTAACTTTCATTACTCGTATGGGTGCCGGCAAAATTCGTGAAGCCCTTCCCGCACTTGTTGATGGCGTAACCAAATCAGGTGCTCAAGTACTTTGGGTCTGCGATCCAATGCACGGCAATACTTTTGAAGCAGCAACTGGCTATAAGACTCGTCGCTTTGATGATGTTATGGATGAAGTTAAGGGATTCTTTGAAGTTCATAAAGGACTTGGCACACATCCGGGCGGAATCCATATTGAGTTAACTGGAGATGACGTAACTGAATGTTTGGGTGGTGGCGAGCAAATTTCTGAGGCCGATTTAGCCACTCGTTACGAGAGCGCCTGTGACCCACGTTTAAATCATTCACAGTCACTTGAACTTGCCTTTTTGGTTGCTGAAATGTTGCGCGATCGCTAATTTAGCGCTGTGCCCCTCCTTCTATCTAACTTAAAGACTCCGATTGGTACGCTAAATCTTTTGGCTGATGAGCGCTTCTTAATCGCCGCAAATTTCTCATCGATTTCAGCCCTCGGCTCTTACACAGATGTGAAGTCGGTTAAAACTATTCCGGTGATAACAGAGCTAATTTCAGATTATTTTGCTGGTGATTTAGATGCACTAAATGGAATTCAAGTTCGCCAAGAAGGTCCAAAGTTTTCTCA
>CAITKS010000036.1 GCA_903893085.1 uncultured Actinomycetes bacterium
GGTGCGTCGTACAAAACAATTAGATCGCCATATGTACTTCCTGGAGGGCCGGACATGTATCGCGCAGTGATGGGAAGCGTGAAATCAGATGAGAGTGCGAGAACCGCGACCATCTGTGCCAAGTGAAGAACACCTGCAATTGAATTTATGCGGCGCAAACCGCTATCTGTAATCTCTTTAGCCATGCCAATAAAGTAACAGCCCAAGTGCGCCAAATCTGGTTATAGGACGGGCAAATACCGATCTAATTCATAAGCGCTTACCTGGCGGCGATAGTCCTGCCATTCAGCGCGCTTATTTCGCAGAACATATTCAAATACATGTTCGCCCAGAGTTTCGCGGACCAGTTGGCTCTTCTCCATAACAGCGATTGCTTCATTGAGGTTTGCCGGCAAAGCTTCCGGTGTTGGGTTGTCCACTAATTCATATTTCTCTTCGATGCCCTTAAGGCCAGCGGCCAACATAACGGCATATGCCAAGTAAGGGTTGCAGGAAGAATCCGGTGAACGAAATTCGATACGAGTCGAGTTCTCTTTATTTGGTTTATACATTGGAATTCGCACTAAGGCGCTGCGATTATTGTGGCCCCAGTTAATGAGTGCGGGTGCTTCTCCCCCACCTTGTAGACGCTTGTAAGAGTTAACCCATTGATTTGTCACCGCTGTGATTTCAGATGAGTGCTTCAAAATCCCGGCAATAAATGAGCGAGCTACCTTGGATAAATTAAATTCGGCTGATGCATCATAGAAAGCGTTCTTCTCGCCTTCAAAGAGAGAAACGTGGGTATGCATTCCACTGCCTGGATGATCAGTAAATGGCTTTGGCATAAAGGATGCGTAGAAACCTTGTTCAAGTGCAACTTCCTTAATGACATGGCGGAAAGTCATTATGTTATCTGCAGTGCTTAAAGCATCCGCATAACGAAGATCAATTTCTTGTTGACCAGGTGCACCTTCATGATGGCTAAATTCAACAGAGATTCCCATCGCTTCCAAAATGGTGATCGCTTGGCGACGGAAATCATGTCCAACAACTGCTGGCGTGTGATCGAAATATCCACCTTGATCAACCGGAACGGGCTGTTCACCCTTTACAGGTGCGTTTTTAAATAAGAAGAATTCAATTTCGGGGTGGGTGTAACAGGTGTAACCCATTTGTGCCGCCTTGTTTAGCGTGCGACGTAAAACATTTCGTGGATCTGCATGCGATGGTGAACCATCTGGCATGGTGATATCGCAGAACATGCGCGCAGCACCAGGTGCTTCGGTACGCCAAGGCAAAATTGAAAAGGTTGCTGGATCTGGCTTTGCCAACATATCTGATTCTGTAACGCGAGCAAATCCTTCAATGGCTGAACCGTCAAAGCCAATACCTTCTTCAAATGCATTTACTAATTCAGCAGGTGCGATCGCAACAGATTTTAAGTAACCCAAAACATCAGTAAACCACAAACGGATAAAACGAATATTGCGTTCTTCAATTGTGCGAAGAACGAACTCTTGCTGCTTACTCATTTGGGGATCATTTGCGGGCATGCCCCATATCTTGCCAAGACAAAGTTACGGCTGTGTTACGTGCCCTATTCACTCCAGTGCGAAGTCATTATTTATGGACTTCTTGCCAGCGCGAAGTCATTGGCAAGCGTCGATCCTTACCGAAAGCACGCTTGGAAACCTTTGGCCCAGGTGGATATTGGCGCCGCTTGTACTCGGCCTTATCAACCATCGCAATAACCCTGCGCACCAGCGCCTCATCGAATCCCGCCGCAATTAGCGCCGCTGATCCTTGATCTTCATCTACGTAGGCAGTTAAAACGCGATCTAGCAATAAGTAATCAGGAAGTGAGTCGCTATCTTTTTGATCAGGGCGAAGTTCAGCACTTGGCTCTTTCTCAATTGAGTTAACTGGAATTGGCGCAACTTGCCCAGTCGCAATTGCAACTTCATTGCGCCAACGTGCCAGCGCCCAGACATCGGTTTTGTAAATGTCTTTAATAGGGGCGAAGCCACCAACTGCATCGCCATACAAAGTTGAATAGCCAACTGCTAGCTCAGACTTGTTACCAGTTGCTAAAACCAAATGGCCTTCTTGATTGGAGATACCCATCAAAGTCGTGCCGCGAACGCGGGCCTGCAGATTTTCTTCAGCCAAACCCTTTAAAACTAAGTTGCTCAAATAGGCCTCAACCATCGGCGCAATTGGCACGGTGCGAAAGTGAATACCGGTGGCATCGGCAAAAGCCTGCGCATCGGAGATCGAATGATCTGAAGAATATTTACTTGGCATGGCAACACCGTTAACGCGTTTAGCACCAAGGGCATCAACGGCCAAGGCGGCAACGAGCGCCGAGTCGATTCCGCCAGATAGGCCAACA
>CAITKS010000037.1 GCA_903893085.1 uncultured Actinomycetes bacterium
ACGTGATAGATAGAACGCTGTTTTTTCGTGACTAGAGTCACCGATAACAGTTATACTTTCTACCTCTAGTACTGATGTTGGGTCGTACGCTATCTCAATTGCTCTGGCTTTTGCGACCATGGCTTCAGTTATTACATTTACTTTTCTAGTCTCATCGGCCAAACGTCGCGAAACTAAGTTCGAATTACTCTGGCCCGATGTGGTTGATCATCTAATAACTGGAATTCAATCTGGAATGTCCTTAGTTGAAGCACTCTCACAATTAGCTGATCGAGGACCGCGCGAACTGGCACCGTATTTTGTGGAATTCAATCGACAAGTTCGCAAAGATGGTGATTTCACAGCCGCCATCGCTTGGCTCCAGAAACAGTTTTCGCACTATGCCAGCGATCAAATCTTCGAAGCAATAATTCTCTCGCGCTCACTCGGCGGCACTCATTTGCTGCAGATCTTGCGAATGGTCGGAGATTTCATTCGGCAAGATTTAGCACTGCGTAAAGAAATCGAAGTTAAGCATGGCTGGATTAAGAACTCGGCGCATCTATCTGCTGCCGCACCGTGGTTACTTCTATTGCTTCTTTCAACTCAACCAGCAACAGCTGCTGCATATGCGACAAGCACTGGGGCCGTAATTTTGATTGCCGGAATCTTCATGACCGCAATTGCATATCTTTGGATGAACAAATTAGGCGCGCTGCCCAAACCGCCTCGCGTTTTTGGAGTCTCTCAATGAGTTCTTCTAACGGACTACTGATGCCAAGTACAGAAATTTTCAATTATGGAGTTTCTCAGTGAACACGCTTTTCATCTCAACTGCATTCGGAGTAATAGCAGCATATTTAGTCGTGGCTTCTGATCGAGGCGATGAGGCAAAAGCGTTGAAGTTGAGCAAAGTTAAATATCGTAAGTTCGCAGCGAATATCGATGATCGCAGTAAATTACGCGATCGCTTGCTTGAGCTAAATCGCACTGGGCCGTATGAATATCTGGACTTTCGCAGCAGTCAGATCTCTACCGCTTTTCTAACCTTTGCCGTGTTCGCACTCTTGATTTGGGCTAAAAGCGCCTCATTTGCGGGGGCTTTGGTTATGGGCGCAATTGCCGGCTACTCGGCCTTTGTTTTAATCGATCGCAATTTAACTAAGGCCGTTGTAAAACGGCGGGCGCAAATGGATGCCGAATTTCCCGCCCTCATAGAGATGTTGACGCTATCGATATCGGCAGGTCAAACCCCATTAAACGCGATGGCCACGATTGCTGCGCGTTCAGAGTGTGAGTTAGCTGCCGAATTCGCCGTAGTGACCAAAGATGTCATAGCTGGAGCGCCATTTCATATTGCACTAGATGCAATGGGCAGGCGAATCAAATCGGTTACTATTCGCAGATTTATCGACGCCATGATCACTGCGATGTTGCGCGGTGCACCAATTGTCGAAGTGCTACAACGTCATGCGCAGGAATCGCGAACCGCACATCGCAATCAAATTATGACCGCAGCTGGCAAAGCCGAAATTTCCATGATGATTCCGGTGGTATTTCTTATTCTGCCAGTCTCGATGTTATTTGCACTTTGGCCATCGTTATCGAATCTAAATGGCTTTATGTAAATGTAGTAATTCGTCAAAACCAAACAACCGAAAAGAGGGAAAATGAAAAGCAAGACTGAAGTAAATGAACCCAATGCAGTTGAGAGAACCGAAGTAGAAGTAAAGCCGAAGGAATTTGTTGCAATGAGAATGTTAAGCAGCGCTGAATCTGCGATGACCAAAGCAGCAATTGCGGCTGGTCGCAGAATCAATCGTGTACGCAACTTTGATATTGTGGCAAAAGTTAAAGAAGAGCGCGGCGATGTGCCAGGTTGGGTGTTAGTAGTTTTGATGACAACCGGCTTAGTAACTGCAATTTGGACTATTGCGGCGCCACGATTGACCACTATCTTGAAGAACTCGTTAGATGCTATGAACGGCATTCGGTAATGGTTTTATGGCTGATTTCGGGGTTGCCTCCTAAACCACGGGGTAAACGTTGGCTGCGAAGTGCGTGGCGGCGACACTTCTCGGAGAAACGGAAACGGCAATTGTTAAAAAGCAGACGCAAACGCGATCTATCCAATTTCGCGAAAACTCTGCGCAACGAGCGAGGTAGCGTTGAAAGCGCTTTAGTTGTTATCCCGTTGATGACACTATTTTTGATTTCGTTTCAATTAGTACTCTCTATAAGTAGCCGCAATATTGAAGCTAGTTACGCCCAAAGCGCTGCCACACATAATTCAATTACTGGTCGCTTTGAACAAGGCGATGTAATCATTGATCTCAACTCACCCGATGCTTTCAATAAATTGCGAGCTGTGGTTACAACACATAATCGAGCGTTGCCAAACCTAGTTCCACACTTAGGGAGCCAGGAAC
>CAITKS010000038.1 GCA_903893085.1 uncultured Actinomycetes bacterium
ACGTGATAACAAGCGGTTAATTGAAACCCTTACCCGTCTGCGCAACCTTGGTAATACCTTGATCGTTGTTGAACATGATGAGGAAACAATCCGTACCGCTGACTGGATCGTTGATATTGGGCCAGGTGCTGGCGAGCATGGCGGCAAGGTAGTTGTATCGGGCAGATATGAAGATTTAATTGCATCAAAGGAATCAATCACTGGCGCATATTTATCTGGACGCAAATCTATTGAAATTCCAAAGAGCCGTCGTCCTGTGGATCCAAAGCGCAAACTTGTAGTCAAGGGTGCAAAAGAAAATAACCTGAAGGACATTGAAGTTGAAGTCCCTCTTGGCGTATTTGTATCAGTCACCGGCGTTAGTGGTTCGGGAAAATCAACTTTAGTAAATGACATTTTGTACACGGTGTTGGCGAACAAACTAAACGGTGCACGCTTAGTACCAGGTCGTCATCGCACCGTTACAGGCATTGAACTTTTGGACAAGGTTGTTCACGTTGACCAATCTCCAATTGGTCGCACACCTCGTTCTAACCCTGCAACCTACACAGGTGTATTCGACAAGATTCGTGCCTTGTTTGCTGAAACCAGTGAGGCGAAGATTCGTGGATACCAGCAAGGTCGCTTCTCCTTCAATGTGAAGGGTGGTCGCTGCGAGAACTGTTCAGGTGATGGAACCATCACAATCGAAATGAACTTCTTGCCTGATGTTTATGTACCGTGCGAGGTTTGCCATGGTGCTCGCTACAACCGCGAAACCCTAGAAGTTCATTACAAGGGTAAAACAATCGCTGAAGTTCTAAATATGCCGATTGAGGAAGCGCATGGATTCTTTGAATCTGTACCAGCGATCGCTCGATACTTAAAGACTCTTAACGATGTAGGTCTTGGCTATGTACGCCTCGGCCAATCTGCGCCAACACTTTCTGGCGGAGAAGCACAGCGTGTAAAGCTAGCCACGGAATTACAACGCCGTTCAACTGGAAGAACTATTTACGTACTTGATGAGCCAACTACCGGTCTTCACTTCGAAGATGTTAATAAGTTGTTAACCGTTCTTAATCGCCTCGTTGATACGGGCAACACAGTTGTTGTCATTGAGCACAACCTTGATGTCATCAAGTGTTCTGACTGGGTCATTGATATGGGACCAGAAGGCGGATTCCGTGGCGGAATGGTTGTTGCCGAAGGAACACCTGAAACAGTTGCAGCCGTCAAGGAAAGTTACACCGGTCAATTCTTGGGTGAAATCTTAAAATCAAATAGAAAAGCCCCAGCGAAGAAGTAGTCCCATGGCAGATCCTCAAAGTTATCGGCCAAGCAATATTCCTGAGCACCCCGGGGTCTATCGTTTTTACAATAAGCAGGACAAGATCATTTATGTCGGCAAGGCTAAGAATCTTAAGAATCGCTTAAGCAATTACTTTCAGGCAAATCTTGCGACTAAGACTTATCGCATGGTGCATGAAGCGGTACGGGTAGATTGGACAATTGTCAGCACCGAACTTGAAGCGTTGGCGTTGGAGTTTAGTTGGATCAAGCAGTATCAACCTAAGTACAACGTTCAGTTTAAGGATGACAAGTCTTACCCATTTTTAGCTTTGTCTTTAAATGATGAATTTCCAATGATCTTTATAACCCGTAAAGATAAACGTCCTGGACTTAAGTACTTTGGTCCATATACAAACGCATGGGCATTACGTAACACCTTTGAAGTATTGCTCAAAGTATTTCCTGTTCGATCATGTTCATCCTCAAACTTCACACGCGCACAAAAGAGTAAGCGTCAATGTCTTTTGGGGGACATCGGCAAGTGCGCAGCACCATGTGTGGGCTGGATTTCTAAAGAAGATCATCATGAATTAGCCGTAAAGCTCAAAGATTTTATGGAATCAGGAATGGAAAATATCCTTCCAAAGTTGCATGAAGAGATGCAGAACGCCGCGAACAATGAAGAGTTTGAAAGAGCCGCGCGACTTCGTGACCAAATCGAATCATTTGAAAAGGCTCAAAAATCTACCCAAGGTAATTTTTCAGATGATCTAGATGGTGACTTTATTTCGATCTATCAAGATGGCTTCCATGCTGCAGGCTCGATCTTTTCCATGCAGCGCGGTTCGGTAAAGGGATCACGTTCATGGATCGTTGATCAAGAAATGGTTCTTGAGGGTCAAGATGTACTTACATCTCTTCTCTATTCTATCTATGGAGCAGGAGCGATCTCCGTCCCGCGAAATATCTATATCAATGCCGAACCTCAGGACAAGGAACAACTTGAACAATGGTTGGCCACAATTGGTGGTTCAAAGGTCGAAATTAAGGTTCCGCAACGCGGTGAAAAGGTCGAGCTCT
>CAITKS010000039.1 GCA_903893085.1 uncultured Actinomycetes bacterium
CCTTGGTCGCGATACATCTCTAACTTGGCACGGGTATCTGCAATATCAAGATTGCGCATCGTTAATTGTCCGATGCGATCAACCGGACCAAAGGCAGCATTTTCAGTGCGTTCCATAGAAAGTTTTTCAGGGTGGTAGCTAAGTGCTGGACCTGTTGTATTGATGATTGAGAAATCATCACCACGACGCAGGCGAATTGTTACTTCGCCAGTCACGGCAGATGCCACCCAACGTTGCAAAGATTCGCGCAGCATCAAAGCTTGCGGATCAATCCAGCGACCTTCATAAAGAAGGCGACCTAAACGACGGCCTTCTGCATGATAATTAGCAACAGTGTCCTCATTGTGAATCGCACTTAGTAAACGTTCGTAGGCGATAAAGAGCAACGCCATTCCGGGTGCTTCATAAATTCCGCGGCTCTTGGCTTCGATGATTCGGTTTTCAATCTGATCGGCCATACCTAATCCATGGCGTCCACCGATTGCATTTGCCTCTTGCATTAGAGCGACTACATCGCTGAAGTCTTTTCCATTGATAGCAACCGGGCGACCTTGGACAAATTGAATCTTCACATCTTCAGATGCGATTGCAACTGATGCATCCCAGAACTTAACTCCCATGATTGGGTTAACTATTTCGATTGAAACATCAAGGCTTTCTAGATCTTTGGCTTCGTGAGTTGCGCCCAAAATATTGGCATCAGTTGAATATGCCTTTTCAACGCTGTCGCGGTATGGGAATTTGTGCTTGACCAACCATTCGGACATCTCTTTGCGGCCACCAAGTTCGCGGACGAAGTCTGCGTCTAACCATGGCTTGTAAATACGAAGGTTTGGATTGGCAAGCAGTCCATAACGATAAAAACGTTCGATGTCATTGCCTTTATAGGTTGAACCATCGCCCCAAATTTCAACTTTATCTTGCAACATCGCACGTACCAACAATGTTCCGGTAACTGCACGACCCAAAGGTGTTGTATTGAAATATTGTTTTCCGCCAGAGCGAATATGGAATGCACCGCAGGCGATCGCCGCGAGACCTTCTTCAACTAGCGATGTTTTGCAATCTACTAGGCGTGAAATTTCTGCGCCATATTCTTTTGCGCGAACTGGAACGCTGTCGATATCCGTTTCATCGTATTGGCCAAGGTCAGCGGTGTATGTGCAAGGAACCGCACCTTTTTCGCGCATCCACGCCACAGCCACTGATGTATCAAGACCACCAGAGAAAGCGATACCTACTTTTTCGCCAACCGGAAGAGATGCGAGCACTTTAGACATGCGGCTAAGTCTAACGGTTTAACAGGGAAGCTAGCGCAGGCTTTACTTTCCAGAGCGAGACCATCTGGTCATAGCGTGATTTCTCTGTGGCATCTGCAATTGCGCCAGTCTTTACTGCACGAATCATTAGATTGCGAGGGGTGTGTTCTCCCCCAATAAATTCAATCGCTTCGACACGATAGCCAAGTAATTTCATAATCTGCATCCGCAAGGCATCAGTAATTAAATCTCCAAGCCGCTCTTTCATAATTCCATTTCGGGTCAACATCTGCCAGGGCTCTGGAATTTCCACCATCTGCGCTTGGATGTCATGGTGGCAACAAGGTGCTATTAAAGCCAACTTTGCATCGGCTGTTACCGCCCACGAAATAGCATCATCGGTAGCGGTATCACATGCGTGCAGCGCAATTGCAACGTCGGCGGAACGCAGGCTGGTCTGTGATATCTCTTCGGCAAGAAAGTTAATTGTCTTGGAAATCCCCAACTTCTTAGCAATCTCATTGTTTCTCTGACGCGCACTTTCCCGAACATCTATACCAATCACATTTACTGGAATTCCTTGGCTCCACAGATATTGATGAGCAGCAAATGTTAAATATGCATGTCCGCATCCCAAGTCGACAACAGAAAGTGGCTTCTCTGAAGTTGGCTTTGGGATATGACCGGCTTCGATAGCGGCGGTAAGTGATGGGACAAGTAGGCGCAAGAATTCTTCAACTTGCAAGTACTTATCGTTCTTACTTGCTTTAACTTTTCCAGATGCGTCAGAAATACCGATTTCGATTAAGAAAGGATCACTTGCTTCCAAAAGTCGTGCCTTCGCGCGATCGTGGGAAAGATCGATTTCAAAGGTATCTTGAGTGCGATGAATTAGCGCTTCACC
>CAITKS010000040.1 GCA_903893085.1 uncultured Actinomycetes bacterium
AACGCCGAAAAGATTGCTCTTTCTGGAAACAAAGCACTTTCAAAGTTTGAACACCGCCACTCTGGTTTCCCAGGTGGTCTTCGCTCAACTGTTTACGGTGAACTTATCGAAAAGCACCCAACACGTGCAGTTGAAAAAGCAATCAAGGGAATGCTTCCAAAGAATCGTTTGGGACAACAAGTTGCTTCAAAGCTAAAGGTTTACGCAGGTCCAGAGCATCCTCACGGCGCTCAAGCACCAACACCATATGTATTCACTCAAGTTTCACAGATCGCAAAGTAAGGGACCTATAACAAATGTCAGATACAACTTATAACGAAGTTACAGAACTAGACGAGAACGAAGCTCCTACTTCTTACTCTTCATCATCACCAGCACCTGCAACCAACCGCCCAGCAATCAAGGCACCTGGCGCAGGAACCGGTCGTCGTAAAGAAGCAGTTGCTCGCGTTCGCCTAGTACCTGGTACAGGTCGTTGGGTTGTAAACGGAAAGACACTTGAGAATTACTTCCCAAATAAAGTTCACCAACAATTAGTTTCAGAACCTTTCCGCACAGTTGCTGCAGAAAACCAATACGATGTTTTTGCACGCATCAACGGTGGCGGAGTATCTGGTCAAGCTGGCGCACTTCGTTTAGGCGTTGCACGTTCACTTAACGAAATCGATGTTGAAGCACACCGTCCAGCGCTTAAGAAGGCTGGATTCTTGAAGCGTGATGCACGTGTTATCGAGCGCAAGAAGTACGGCCTAAAGAAGGCACGTAAGCGTTCGCAATACAGCAAGCGTTAATTTCAAAGGCCGCCCCAACGTGGCACTTTTTGGAACAGATGGAATACGTGGCTTAGCCAATCGTGATTTAACTGCCGAATTAGCACTTGATGTCGCCGTTGCTGCTGCACATATTCTCGTCGAAACAAATCCTGATAAATCACATCGCCCTAAAGCAATTGTGGGCCAAGACTCACGCGCTTCCGGAGAATTTCTAGAAGCTGCTGTTGTTGC
The DNA here is from genome assembly GCA_903893085.1 of uncultured Actinomycetes bacterium. The sequence continues at coordinate 1,005 of CAITKS010000040.1, forward strand.
TGGTTTAACAAGTGCCGGTGTTGATGTTTATCGCGTTGGTGTTCTGCCAACTCCTGCAATTGCACATCTTGTTGCTGAATCTGGTGCCGACCTTGGCGTAATGATTTCGGCATCACATAACCCAGCTCCAGATAACGGAATCAAGTTATTCTCACGCGGTGGCGGCAAGCTAGATGATGCAATCGAAGCTGCGATCGAAGCACGCATCGGTGAACCATGGGAGCGCCCAACCGGACGGGATGTTGGACGTGCAATCGATGATGACACTGCTGCGGAAAGATATTTAAAGCACTTACTTTCATCAGTTTCGACGCCGCTTAAAGGTTTAAAGATTGTCGTCGATTGCGCAAATGGCGCATCTTCAGTTGTTGCGCCTGAGGCTTACCGTCGTGCAGGTGCAGAAGTTATCTCGATTTTTGATGCTCCAGATGGCTGGAATATTAATGATGCCTGCGGATCAACTCATCTGAACCAAGTTCGCACTGCTGTACTTCGCGAAGGTGCTGACTTCGGTGTTGCGCACGATGGCGATGCCGATCGCGTATTAGCCGTTGATGCCCAAGGCAACGAAGTCGACGGCGATGTAATCATGACAATTTTGGCCCGTGGATTTAAAGCCAGCGGTTCACTTAACTCAAATACCATCGTTGCAACAGTTATGAGTAATTTAGGTTTCTTCCACGCCATGAAAGATGCTGGCATTACTGTAGAAACCACAGCAGTTGGCGATCGTTATGTATTGGAAAAGTTAATTGAAAAAGGCTTCTCACTTGGCGGGGAACAATCTGGCCATTTGATTATGCGCGAATTTGCAACTACTGGTGATGGAACCCTGACAGCGCTTGCACTCGCACAAGAAGTTGTTAAATCTGGAAAGACACTTCAAGAGTTGGCATCTGCAATGGTGCGTTTTCCGCAAGTACTTGTAAATGTTAAGAATGTGGCGAAAGAAAAACTTGATAGTTCTCAAGCAATCAAAGCAGCGGTTCAAGCCGCCGAGGCAAAACTTGGCGATCATGGACGCATTTTATTGAGAGCATCCGGAACCGAACCGCTTGTCCGCGTGATGGTTGAGGCGCAGAGTGATAACCTAGCGAGCGAAATCGCAAATGACCTAGCAAAGGTCGTCGAAGCAGAGCTGGGGTAAAAAAGTGTGCGGAATTGTGGGTTACACAGGGCCACAGTCTGCAATTACTCCGCTCATTGAAGGTCTGCGCCGTCTGGAATATCGCGGTTATGACTCAGCAGGTATTGCACTCGGTACATCAGGATCTTTATTTATTGAAAAGCGCGCCGGCAAATTAGCTAACTTAGAAGGTGCTCTTCCTGCAAATATGCCGGTTGTTCATTCTGGAATCGGACACACTCGCTGGGCAACTCACGGTGGACCAACCGATCGCAATGCACATCCGCACGTCGATAACGAAGGCAAGTTAGCCGTTATTCACAATGGAATAATTGAAAATTACTCCGAACTAAAAGCTGAACTGCAATCTCGCGGTCACGCTTTCTCATCAGATACCGATACCGAATCAGTTGCACATTTACTTTCTGACTTAAGAAAAGCGCACAATGGCGACCTAACTCAGGCAATGCGCGAAGCGGTATCTCGCTTACGTGGATCATTTACTTTGGTTGCAGTTCATGCCGATGCACCGGACACAATCGTGGGCGTCAGACGAAATTCACCGCTGGTTGTGGGCTTAGGCGACGGTGAAAACTTTATGGCCTCAGATGTTGCAGCATTTATTGATTACACAAAGCGCGCAGTTGAACTTGGCCAAGATGAAATCATCACCATGAACCCGCAGGGCATCAGCATTATTGATTTAGCAGGCAAAGCAGTTGTTCCAAATGAATACACAATTACTTGGGATTCAGCATCTGCGCAAAAAGGTGGCTATTCACACTTCATGCTTAAAGAAATCTTTGAACAACCAAAGGCAGTTGCAGACACTTTAATCGGTCGCTTATCCGATAACGGCAAAATCGAACTAGACGAGCTTCACATGTCTGATGCTGAAATTAAGGCGCTAAAGAAGATTGTCGTAATCGCATGTGGCACCGCTTATCACGCCGGAATGATTGCTAAATATGTAATTGAAAAATGGGCGAAAATTTCTGTTGAGGTAGAAATTGCTAGCGAGTATCGCTACCGCGATCCGATTATTGATTCGCAAACTTTGGTCATAGCAATTTCACAGTCTGGTGAAACGATGGATACTTTGATGGCAATCCGCCACGCCAAATCTGCAGGTGCACGGGTGTTGGCAATCTGTAATACCAACAGTTCAACAATTCCCCGCGAATCAGATGCAGTTCTTTACACACATGCTGGACCAGAAATTGCAGTTGCATCAACCAAAGCTCTTCTGACGCAAATCGTTGCCGTTGACCTTATTGGACTTCACTTGGCACAAGTACGTGGTGCGCTAACTGATTCTCAAGTGCGCGATCTCTATAACGAGATGCTGGAACTGCCGGGCAAGATCGAACAAATTCTTGAGACAGTAGAACCACTTCGTGCGCTGACTCGCAGCTTTGCAAAGTC
>CAITKS010000041.1 GCA_903893085.1 uncultured Actinomycetes bacterium
AACTTTGCAAACTTTGCAACCACCTCTGAAGGATTTTTTAGCCGGTGGGGAAGAGCAAAATGGTCCAGAACGAAAATCGGATTATACTGAGCTTCAGGTGGGCCCAGCGCCGACGCAAATGCAGACTTTTTCACTACCTAAGGAGTCTATTTATGAATGGACTGAGTGGTTTCGTGGCTTCGACGGCGACCCTCATGTTTTGAACGGAGCTAGTTACACCGCCGCTATCGATCAGGTAATTCATTCTGAGTAATCGATTAACTCAGTACTAGGTCAGTATTATCCAGTACACCGCTGCTATCGATCAGGTATAAGCATATGTTTTGTTGGTGGTGTTGCTGCTGTTGGTATAACTATTTATATTGGTTTCGTAGTATTAATGTAGTCCCAGCAGCATCGTTTCTCATTATCCATACTCAAAATGCGTTGGCATGGCGAATAGCATAAAGGAATTCAATCTCCTTTCTAACGGAGCTAAATCTTCTATCTCCTTAAGCTCTTAAGTTTGTTCATTTTTGTTCTCGCGGAGTGAAGAGGAAAAAATACAACTACAACAACAAAACCACTAAAATGATTTGATGCATGTTTTAATAACGCGCATTGTAATTTCAGGTTAACCAGTTTATGATGCGTGAAGTTTCTAAAGAACATATTAAAACAATCGACGCATTTTTTGAGCGCTATGCTAGCGAACCTGTTTCTGAAGTGCTGGTGCGTGGTCAGCCTTGGGGAGCCTTAGAAGCTTTAATGCTAGAGAAGAAGAAGAAGAAGAAGAAGTCATTTATTATATCCCCTAAGATGACGACCGCAGCGATAACGGAACAACAGGATGATACAGAGAATGCACCGTCACTTATTCTTAAAGGAGTCGGTGATGGCATCGGTGACGGCAGGGGAACGGAGCGAGCTCGTTTCAGAGCGAATCACGACAACCACGACAAGCATGACAGTAGCGCTAGTGCTGGCAGTGGTAGTAGTGGCGACTACAAAGGGAGTCGCGATACTCACGTACTGGTCCCAGGAGTAGCGTTCTCGCTACCAACAAGCGCAGATGACCCTGTGTCAATAATGGAAGTCCAGCCTTGGCTCGAACTGATACAAAACGGAACTTTCTCAATAGATACGTTGCGGTACCCTCCGCTGTCGTATCAGACTACGGATGAATGGCAGCAGGTGTTAACAGACAGCGCGGCTGAGTTCGGGATGTCCTGGTTACACGCACTACATTTGGGTGTATGTGCAGCTGAGCGTGGGCAGGTTGCTTTTGATCTACTTGATGATAGTAATAGCTTAGCACTAGCTGACCCCTAGCTCAGTACTAGCTCACTACTAACTCAGTTTTAACCATAGGCTAGCTTATTATTAACTCATTAATAGCTCAGAACTAGCTTAATACCCACAGTAATAGCTCAGTACTAACTAACTCAGTGCTAACTGAATTCACCTAACTGTACGGTTAGGTGAGTGAGCCGAGGGCTTTGTTTCAGCAATCTTTTGAAATGTTTCCCAATCCAGTCTCAGCACGCTGCTTGGCTGTGCTTAGTACCAGTACTACGGATGCATGGACATATTACAAGATTGCATGGGATGCACTGAAATCTACGGCGACTGAGCTAGCTACTAGAAAATATGAGGACATATTGCTACAACAGGTCCGTACTATATGCTATATATATACAGTATATATTAAATTACTCACTATCTAGTATCCTGATTACTGACTGACTGACTGACGACCACTCTTTGTTTTAAAAAAATCTCGTTTAATGCATATAATAAATCGCTTTTCTTTCTTGTGCGTTTATCAGACATACCAACGCTTATCTTTGAATTTGGCCAATGAGATGGCCGTGTTTCTCATCGGAAGGGGTACTTGGTATTCCGACATGAAAAGCTTTCTTGAAAGCCTCGGCGAGGCAGAAGCCAGACTAGATGCTGTCATACGTGAATATGCCTTCGTTGTGATTGCGGACAAAATTAGGCGAACTAATTCGGCGAGTGATCAAGCCCGAAAAACTTTAGATAGATATTTGGCAAAAATTGCAGCGCCGCTTTTAGCGCCAGCGGTTGAGACTGGGACTGCAGTTACTGATTTGCAAACACCTTAATTGAACCACCGTAACAAGCAACCCAAGTGCGAGATGTCTCGGAATCATAAGTAACTCCAATTGGCTCGGCGCAAACTTTAATATTTTGAGTTACTTTCATATCTGAAGTCCTCACTTTTGAAAGAGTTCCGCTACGAAAGTTCACGACGAACAAAGTTGAACCATCTGATGAAATTGCCAGACTGCGTGCCGATTTTCCGGTTGCGACAGTTTTAATCGCCTTATTGGTGTCTAGATCCCACGCAATAACTTTGCCTGAAATATTTAGAGTTGCATAAAGTTTCGAATTATCGGGAGACAGTTCGATCGCGCGCGGGTTAGATCCAATCGGAATGTACCTCACTGAAAAATCTGCTAAATCAATACGGTGTATTCGGTTTCCGCCCATTTCGGCGACATAAGCAAATTTACTATCGCTCGAGATTGCAATACCTCTTGGGTAGCGCCCTATCTTGATCGATTTAATTGTTTTCTGAGTCTCAACAGAAATTATCGTGACGGTGTATGAACACCAATTAGCAACCAAAATGTATTTATTATCCGGTGTTACTTTCACAACTTTTGGCACAGATCCCACGGGATAAACAGCATCGATCTTCTTATCTTCTAGGTTAATGCGCGAGAGAAAACTGGTGTCATAACCCGAAGCTGGTGAGCAGGTGTCATGGCCCTCTTTACTAAATCCCTTGCCGTACATCGCATAGTTAGTGAAATAAAGATATTTTCCATCTGGCGAAAAGGCGCCTTCAACTGGAGCACCCTTGTATGTGCCTGAGTATTTTGAATAACCAAAGTTGGAGAGTTGTACTGAATCCGCAACCGTGTTCTGAAGTTCCATGGTTTTCGCATCGTAAATTGTCACGCTGTGGCGATACATCATGTTGTGCGCACTAACTAATCCAGCACCTGATGCCGTAACAGATTTCGGACTTATCGCTCCGTTTATAGTATTTAGGAGAACCATCTTGGTTTGATCAGTTGTTGCACCAGCTGGATAAGTAAATGTCGCCAAAATGAAAATGGCCGAAAACAGCAAACTCACCCTCTTGGACTTCATAGAGAGTGAGTTTACAGTTGAAATTTAGTCGTCGTCTCCTTCATCATTTTCATGATCTCCGCGATCTCCGTGACCTTCACGTCCTTCGCCTTCATCATCTTCATCATCTCCACCACGAGTAGGCATCGCTGCAATTCCGGGTTGCTTAGGAGCAGTTGTCACAGCCAATGACTTTGCCACCTTCGGCGTCACCGGATCAGAAGATGCGCTTGGTGTACTTGAAGCGGCCATTGTTTGCACTTCGGCACTTGCAGGAGCTTCGGTTCCGTTTTGCGCAAAGAGAATTCCTACACCAACAATCGAAAGCGCCGCAGCGAGTACAAGTGCGGGCAGTGCACGAGTTACCTTCTTAACTTCTGGCGCAGAATCTGCATCAGCGAGTTCGATCCATTCGGGCTTGTTTGGAGGTGTCATTTGTCATATCCCTTTCGTCATTACGCACAATAGGCAGCCATCCTTAGAGGAGCATGAGAACGGGACTCAATAATGCTGAGTAATCTTTCCCTGTGCCCGTCAATTCACGCGTAAATGCCTCACTAAAGGTCCGCGGTTATGTAGACCTCATGAAATTGCGCGTTGTCGAACTTTTATTGGTCTCAACTCTGCCTGCGATGGTTTTAGCAGAAGGTGGATTACCTTCTCTTTCTCTCACCATCGCAACTTTAATTGGTGGAACTCTTGCAGCCGGAAGTGCGAATGCATTTAACATGGTGATCGAATCTGAATCAGATAAGTTAATGAAGCGCACAGCGAAAAGACCACTTGCAACTGGTATCTTAAAGAAAAGCGAAGCGCTAATTTTTGCAATAGCTATCGGATTAATTTCATTGGCTATTTTCCAGATATTTACTAATTCACTCGCAACCTTGCTCACCGCTATAGCAATAGTTTTCTACGTTTGGGTTTATACAATTTTGCTAAAGAAGCGCACTCCGCAAAATATTGTTTGGGGAGGCGCTGCTGGATGCATGCCTGCGCTAATCGGTTGGGCCGCGGTTACTAACTCCCTATCAGTCACAGCCTGGTCGTTCTTCTTAGTTATTTTCTTCTGGACACCGCCACATTTCTGGGCGCTTGCGATCAAATATAAAGATGATTACGCGGCTGCGCATATTCCAATGCTGCCTGTGGTTGCCAGCAAAACTCACTTATTGCGACAAATGTGGGTTTACACAATTGCCATGATTGCTTCCTCTGTTGCCCTAATTGTGAATGCAAAATTACAAAATTGGGCGATGGCCCTAGCGGTTTTACTTGGTTTGATTTTCGCGGCGCAGCTACGCGGATTAGATGAAAAGTCCGAACAATATGAAAAAGTTGCGGGCAAGATTTTCCAGTGGTCGATTACTTACTTAAGCTTGCTTTCAGTTTTGCTTGTGGTTGCTCAGCTTTTAAAGGCTTGAGTTAAATCTTTAATTAAATCATCGACGTGTTCTAAGCCAACAGATAAGCGAAGCACCGAAGGCGTAATTCCCATCTCTGCCTGAACTTCAGGGGATAGGCGTCGATGGGTAGTTGAAGATGGATGAGTGATCAGTGATTTGCTGTCACCTAAATTATTAGAGATATCAATGATTCGCAGGGCATCCATGAAGGCGAAAGCATCTTTTTGTGTGCCAACGAATTCAATACCGATTGTGCTTCCGCCACCAGTCATTTGCTTCTTAACTGTCGCAAAATCTGGATGAGATTTAAGTCCTGGGTATTTAACACTCTTGATCTCTTTGCGAGTCTCAAAGAATTCGGCAATTGCTTGCGCATTTTCAGACATGCGCTGAACTCGCATTTCCATTGTTTCAAGAGACTTTAGAAGTACCCATGCGCTAAATGGGCTAAGTGATGGACCTGTATGTCGTGTAAATGGAATTAAGTATTCATTTATGTAAGAGAAGGAACCAAGTATTGCGCCACCAAGTACGCGACCTTGCCCATCGATATGTTTGGTCGTCGAGTACATAACAACATCGGCCCCAAGTTGCAGAGGCTTTTGTAATACTGGTGATGCCATTACGTTATCGACAATCACTGTCGCCCCAACTTTGTGGGCTAGGTCGCTAACCATGCGAATATCAACTATTTCCATTAATGGATTGCTGGGGGATTCTATAAAGACAACCTTCGTTGGCTTAGTTAGCGCTGCTGCCCAGACTGCAGGGTCATTTCCTTTAACAAGTTCAACCGTCACGCCCCACTTTGGCAAAATTTCAGTTAAGACAACATGGCAAGAACTAAACATGGCAGCCGATGCAACAATGTGATCTCCCGCGCTTACCAAACATGCAATTGATGCGAACATTGCTGACATACCAGAACCGGTTGCAACACAAAATTCGGCGCCTTCAATAGCAGCTAAACGCTTTTCAAACATCGCGACCGTAGGATTGTGGAAGCGGCTATATAAGAAATGATCTGTTTCATCGGTAAATGAATCAAGCGCTTCTTGCGCAGATGAATAAGTGAAGCCGCTTGTTAGATAAAGCGCTTCGGAAGTTTCTCCAAAACCAGAACGAGCCAATCCTGCGCGAACCGCATCTGTTTGTGCATTTAATTGCCAATCAGGTGCGGGACGATTTTTGCGTGGTTGATAACCCCAGGTCTCGTTGCTCACACAGATAATTCTAAGGTGCAATTGCTATATTCAATACATGGCCGAATTAGCGATCTCAGTAAGCGATCTGAGCAAGAAGTATGACTCTGGGCTCGCAGTTTCACATTCAAATTTCCAAGTGCCGCTCGGCACAATCTGTGGCTTTGTTGGTCCTAACGGAGCAGGCAAAACCACCACGATCCGTATGTTGCTCGGGCTGATCTCTCCAACTGGTGGTTCAGGAGAAATTTTAGGGCAATCAATTTCTTCACCAGATAAGTACTTGTCTCAAGTTGGAGCCATGATCGAAGGCCCTGCTTTTTATCCAGCGCTATCAGGTGCTGAAAATCTTAAAGTTTTAGCAACACTTGGTGGCTTTCCAATAGAGCGCGTTGACCAATTGCTGGAACAAGTTGGTTTGGCCGAACGCGGAAAATCAAAGTACAAGACTTATTCACTTGGCATGAAGCAGCGTTTAGGTATCGCAGCGGCTCTTCTTCCAAATCCAAAGTTATTGATTCTGGATGAACCTACAAATGGTTTAGATCCTGAAGGTATCCAAGAGATTCGCCAATTGCTTCGTAAATTAGCTGATGAAGGAACAACCGTCTTTGTCTCGTCACATTTACTTTCCGAATTAGAAATCATCAGCGAATATTTAGTGATGTTGCGAAAGGGTGAAGTTGTCTTCGCTGGTGCTATTCAAGATTTATTCGATGCTCAGCAACCGTTCATGTTGGTAAAGACCGAAAACGTAAACGATCTTGCCAAGGTAATTTCGATTGCCGAATCTGCTGGACATAAGGCCCATATTCGAGACGGTGTTGCACATATTGAAGGACCAGCCGAATGGGCAGGAGTCTTAAATAAATTGGCATTTGATGCCGGAATTTTGCTAACTCAATTATCTCCGCAGCTACCAAACTTAGAAGAGACCTTCTTTGAAATGACAGGAGATCAGAAATGATCGGCAGCATTGCTCGTGTCTTCCTCGCCGAATGGCGCAAATTGCGTCGCCCAACACTTTTACTCGGAACACTTGGCGCAGTTGCCTTCTTTAGCATTCTGGTCTCGTCATTACTTTTCTTAATGATTGATTCGCCAAATGGCAATGGTGATCGTGGAATACGCATAACGCGAGAAATGCTTTCGTTGCCAAGTGGAGCAACTCAAGCCTTTTCAAGCATTGGCAACTTACTCGGCATAATCGCGCTCTGTGTTTTTGCGGCTCAGACCGCCCAAGAATATTCACTTGGCACTTTGCGAAATTTACTAGTTCGCCAACCAGGTCGAATCCGTTTACTTATTGGCAAATTAGCTTCAATGAAGATGTTTGCAGTCATTATGACTCTCGTAAGCGCTGTGATCTCAATTGGAGTTTCTTACGCGCTAGCTGGTGGTAAAAATGTAAATACCACGCTCTGGTTCAACTCAGATGGTCGTATCGAAATTGCGAAGACATTGCTTAACGTATTCATTTCAATTCTTGGTTTCGGGATAATCGGCATGGTTTTGGGAATTCTCTTGCGTTCACCGATTAGCTCAATCTCTTTGGGAGTCCTCTGGCTATTAATTGTCGAGAATATTGTTGGCGCCGTTAAATCCAGCACCCTCGAATGGCTACCTGGAAATCAATTAGCAACAATTGCAGTTGGTGGAACCGAAACAATTAGCTACACGCACGCACTTTCACTTTCTGGTCTGTATGTTGGCATCGCATTGGTAATCGCAACAGTGCTCTTTACAAAACGAGATGTAGCCAACTAACGACACTCGCTACCTTTTAAGTGAGTTACACAGGTTGCTCGCTTATTCTGGGGGCTTAAGACCTGGGGGTTTTGTGTTGCATCGCAAGAAAGTGATTACGCTCGCCGTGGTTTTCGGCTTAGCGTTGTCGACTACCCCTTCATACGCTGCAACGCCAAAGCCAACATTGGCGCAAATCGAAGCGGCGAAGAAAGCCGAAGCGGCTAAAAAGAAAATTGCAGATGAAGCTGCAAAGAAGTTAGCAGCAGCAAACCAAACTCTTCGCACGCTAACTGCAAAAGCAAATGCCGCCCAAGCTCTTTACACAAAGGCAAAGCAAGAGTTGGCGATTGCAACTTCTGCCGCAAACGCCGCAGCCGAATATGCGCGCCAGACTCAACAAGCCGTTGCAGAAGCGCACCGAGTCATCGGCAAGATGGCTGCTAACGCGTACATTCTGGGCGGCTCGTTAACAGATATAGAACCATTACTAAGTGCCAATGGACCACAAGATTTAATTGATCAAATTTCAACTTTAGATAAATTAGGCGTGCAAAACACGATGGCACTTGAAAGATATAAAGCGGCAGAAGTAATTGCGCGTGCCGCAAAAGTGAAAGCTGATCAAGCAAAGATTGCACAAGAGACTGCAACCGCCAAAGTTGCATCCGCTAAGAAAGTCGCTGATGACGCTCGCGCTCTGCAACAAAAAGAAGTGAACAAATTACAGGCTATTCAAGATAAGTTGGCAAGAGAATTAGCGAGTGCAAAGAGAGTGCGAATCACTCTTGAACAACAGCGGGCTTTAGCTTTACTTGAAGAGAGTTCGGCAAATACTGCGGCAAATACTGGGGGACAGAAGAAAGTCTGGCCAGATATTGGATTTAAAGGACGTTCCACTATTCGTACCACTGAAGCACAACGCGAAGCTGCAGTTGCATTTGCGAAGAAACAAGTGTTAGCACGCAAGCCGTACATTTGGGGTTCAGAAGGTCCAAATTCATTTGATTGCTCAGGCCTTGTGTATTCTGCATATAAATCAGCGGGATTAAGTTGGCCAAATTGGGATCGTCTTAACTCTGCCCTTTATGCGGGTTATACGAAGCATGTTTCCTTAAGCGAACTAGTACCAGGTGATCTCTTGTTCTATTCATACAAAGGAACAATTTCCTCAATCCACCACATCACTATTTATGCGGGTAACGGCATGATGTGGGAGGCAAATTCCAAGGATAAAGGCCTTCTCTATTCAAATATTTATAGCGTTAAAGGGCTTATGCCATTTGGTGGTCGGGTCTAGAGTTAGTGCATGTCAACCGCTCTGCTTGAACTTCGCAATGCAGTGCGCCCTTTTTTAGAGAATTTAACCGCCGGAGATTGTGTATTAGTTGCGGTTTCAGGCGGTGCTGATTCACTGGCGCTGGCTTACGCGCTAAATAAAGAAGCTCCAGAATTGGCAATTTCGTTAATTGCAGTAACTGTTGATCATCAATTACAAAGTGGTTCCGGAGACCAAGCGAAGAAAGTTCAAACCGAATTAAAGGCGATGGGATATCAAGAAGTCATAATTGAAAAAGTTATTGTTCAAGAAAAATCAGGACTCGAAGCCGATGCACGCACAGCGCGATACGCCGCACTTGATGCAATTGCACATGCATATGGTGCAACACAGATTTTCTTAGGGCACACTCGAGATGACCAAGCCGAAACAGTTTTGTTGGGACTTGCCCGCGGTTCCGGAACTCGATCACTTTCTGGTATGGCTGTCGTAAATGGAAAATACGCAAGACCATTTTTGCTATTGACGCGCGAGCAAACAGTTCAAGCGTGCCAAGAAGCGAAGCTAAATCCATGGAGCGATCCGCATAATGAAAATAAAAAGTTTTCACGAGTTCGCGTAAGAAATATGGTGCTCCCGGTTATGGAAGCCGAAATTGGTCCGGGCATTGCCGCGGCGTTGGCGCGCAGTGCAGCGATCTTGCGCGATGATGCAGATGCACTCGATGAGATGGCTCAGGCTGTTATCTCCAGAGTCGATCTAAAAGACCTCGATTGTGCAGCTCTTGCCGAACTCCCTCGGGCGATCCGCTCTCGCGTATTGCGGGCGGCAATCTATGCCGCAGGCGCCCCTGGAGGTTCTTTGAGCGCAGATCACCTCGCAGCCGTAGAGGCGCTGATCACTTCTTGGCGTGGCCAAGGGGAGGCGAGCCTTCCGGGTGGTGTGAAGGTGGCCCGAATTTCGGGCAGACTTTCGCTCTTAGCCCGTCCCTAAATCTCCCTCGAGATTTGAAATTAAAAGGAGTCCCTAAGTGGATCTAGCTGCTGTCGGCACAGATGTTGAACGTGTAATTGTTACTGAAGAGCAATTGCAATCAAAGGTTGCAGAACTTGCAGCACGCGTTGACGCTGATTACAAAGATCGTGATCTACTTTTAGTTGGAGTTCTTAAAGGTGCAATCATGGCGATGGCGGATTTAACTCGCGCAATGCAACGTCACATAGATATGGATTGGATGGCGGTTTCATCTTATGGTTCTGGAACAAAATCCAGCGGAGTCGTTCGCATTCTTAAAGATTTAGATCGCGATATCACTGGACGAAATATTTTGATCGTCGAAGATATCGTGGACTCGGGTTTAACGCTTTCTTGGCTTCGCGCAAACTTGATGTCACGAGGCGCCGAATCCGTTGAAATTCTGGCAATTCTGCGCAAGCCAGAAGCGGCCAAAGTTGAAGTTAATTGCAAATATGTTGGTTTTGATATTCCAACTGATTTCGTGGTTGGTTACGGGTTAGATTTTAATGAAAAGTATCGCAACCTATCCTTCGTCGGTGTGCTCGCTAAGCACATGTATTCATAAGGAAAGCTGCAAAAATATGGATAAGAAAAACTTTTTCAAAAAGAAGTCGCCTGTAAAAACCACGGGTGATAAGAAAAACGTCAAGAAGGTGCCCACAACTCGTGCTGGACGCATCATGCGTGGTCCACTTTTCTGGATCGTTGTCGCAATTCTTGGGGTAACTATTTTTGGGCAGATAACGAGCGCCGGAAATCGCTATACCGAAATTGACACTTCCCAAGCGCTCGATGCAATTTCTCAATCTAAAGTTGAATCAGCTCTTCTAATTGATAAGTCTCAAAAGTTACAGTTAATTCTTAAGCCAGGCAGCCTAATAAATGGTTCTAGCAAAGTGGAATCCTCATATGTGGTCCGCCAAGAACCAACAATTATTGATGCACTTACTGGCAATCCACCCGTAAAGGGCTGGAACGTCGATGTACCTAAGCAATCACTTTTCGTCACTTTCTTATTCTCAATAGCGCCTATTTTGTTAATTGGATTTTTATTCTTCTTCTTAATGAGCAATGCGCAAGGCGGAAACAAAGTATTTTCATTTGGAAAATCACGTGCCAAATTACAAGATAATGATGTTCCACAAAATACCTTTGCGGATGTTGCTGGTGCTGATGAAGCGATAGCTGAACTTGAAGAGATTAAGGATTTCTTAGCCAATCCACCTAAGTACGCACTATTGGGCGCAAAGATTCCGAAGGGCGTTCTGCTTTACGGTCCTCCCGGAACTGGAAAGACTTTATTGGCACGCGCAGTTGCTGGCGAAGCTCAAGTTCCTTTCTATTCAATTTCAGGTTCTGACTTTGTAGAAATGTTTGTTGGTGTTGGTGCAGCACGTGTACGCGATCTCTTTGCCCAGGCAAAAGCCAACGCACCAGCAATTGTTTTCGTAGATGAAATTGATGCTGTAGGTCGTCAACGTGGTGCGGGTATGGGTGGCGGCCATGATGAACGCGAACAAACACTCAACCAACTTCTTGTTGAGATGGATGGTTTTGAATCTGGCGGACAAGTTATCTTGATCGCTGCAACCAACCGACCTGATGTTTTAGATCCTGCGCTGTTGCGTCCAGGTCGTTTTGATCGCCAGATCGCAGTAGATCGCCCTGATCTAAAGGGTCGCGAAGAAATTCTTAAAGTTCACGCTAAGACAAAGCCACTTTCAGATGAAGTTGAACTTCTTAACTATGCACGTCGCACGCCTGGATTTACTGGTGCAGATTTAGCAAACGTTCTAAATGAGGCCGCTCTACTTGCAGCCCGTGAAGGCAAAAAAGTTATTTCTAATCTGCAAATTGATGAAGCGATCGATCGCGTAATGGCTGGACCGCAACGTAAATCTCGGATCATGTCCGATGACGAACGTCGCGTTACCGCCTATCACGAAGCTGGTCACGCTCTTGTTGCGCACGCACTTCCACACACAGATCCAGTTCATAAAATTACAATCATGCCGCGTGGTCGCGCACTTGGTTACACAATGGTTTTGCCTGATGATGACAAGTATTCAACGACTCGCAATCAACTTCTGGATCAGCTTGCATATTCACTTGGCGGTCGTGCTGCCGAAGAATTAATCTTCCACGATCCATCAACCGGTGCTTCAAATGACATTGAAAAGGCAACAGCGCTTGCCCGTGCGATGGTCACGCAATATGGAATGACCGAAGTGATTGGTGCGATCAAGTTGGGCACAGATGCCTCAGAGCCATTTATGGGTCGCGATTATGGCCATCAACGTGATTATTCAGAAAATGTTGCGGCAAAGGTCGATGGTGAAATTCGCAAGTTAATTGAAAATGCGCACCAAGAAGCCTTCGATATTCTGGTCGATAACCGCGTGACCCTCGATGCCATGGTTCTGCAATTGCTTGAGAAAGAAACGCTAAATAAAGAAGAGATTTCAGAAATCTTTAAGAGGGTAAATTCTTGGCCACGTCGTCCGGCGTGGACTGGCTCAGCAACTCGTATTCCTTCACAGCAACCACCTGTTGCAGTTCCGGAGAGAATTGTTGTGGAACCAGCCGTAACAAAGAAGCCTTCACGCGTTAAGAAAAGTGCAAAGAAAGATGGCTCTGACGAGTGAGTGATGTAACGTCAGTTTCAATGGGACCCGAAGATGGTCGCGCACTGCATCCATACGATGAAGCGCGCGCAACCGCTGCGGTGCGTGAATTGTTATTGGCCTTAGGTGAAGATCCGGAACGTGACGGGCTTAAAGACACCCCTGCTCGAGTCGCAAGAGCTTTTAAAGAGAACTTTGAAGGACTGTGGCAATCACCTGAAGATGTCCTTACTACCACCTTTGATATCGGACATGAAGAGTTAGTAATTATTCGCGACATTGAAGTGTTTTCTCATTGTGAACATCATCTAACTCCGTTTCATGGAGTTGCTCATGTTGGGTACATCCCAAGCGGAAAAATTACTGGACTCTCAAAAGTTGCTCGCTTAGTTGATTTATTCTCACGCCGCCCACAAGTACAAGAACGCTTAACTTCTCAAATTGCGGATGCAATGGTGAAAATACTTAATCCAATGGGTGTGATCGTAATTATTGACTGTGAACATCTGTGCATGTCTATGCGCGGAGTTCGTAAGTCTCATGCCAGAACAACAACAAGTGCAGTACGCGGTGTATTACGCGATCCCGCAACTCGCGCTGAAGCAATTAGCCTAATTACAAAGGGCTAAATAAATTGTCTGGTTCTCCTATGAAGATCATGGGTATTCTCAATGTCACCCCAGATTCATTTGCAGATGGTGGTCGACACGACACATATGAAAAGGCTGTCGCCCGTGGGTTAGAAATGATTTCTGAAGGTGTCGACATCATTGATATTGGTGGGGAATCCACGCGTCCTGGTGCCGAACGAGTAAGTCCCGAAGAAGAACAAGCCCGCGTGATTCCAGTAATTGAAAAACTCTCGCAAACTGGAATTCCAATTAGCATCGATACGATGCGTGCGCAGACAGCAGACAAAGCAGTTGCTGCAGGTGCCAGCATTGTTAATGATGTAAGCGGTGGTTTGGCAGATGATGCAATGCATGAAACGGTGGCTGAACTTGGCTGTCCCTATATTTTGATGCATTGGCGAGGCCATTCAGCAGATATGAATTCACAAGCGATTTATAAAGATGTAGTTCAAGATGTGATTGCAGAGATCGAAATCCAAATTAATAAAGCACTGCACAACGGAATTGCCCGAAACAAATTGATTATTGATCCAGGTTTGGGTTTTGCCAAAGAAGCCGAACACAACTGGGAAATATTGCACCGCATTGAGGAATTTACCGCCCTGGGCTATCCAGTTTTAATTGGAGGCTCCCGCAAACGTTTCTTAGGCGGTCAAAGTCCTGACGAACGCGAGGCGGCAACAATAGATTTGACTAGTTCACTTCTTGCCAAAAGTATTTGGGCAGTTAGAGTTCATAGCGTGGCTCCACATAAAAGATTAGTAACCGCTCATGTCTGATTTCATCAACATCCAAGGAATTAAATCATTTGGCTATCACGGCGTATTGGAGAGCGAAAACGTTTCTGGCCAGGATTTCTATGTTGATGTAACTCTAGAAGTTGATCTAACTCGCGCCAGTGTTACAGATGATGTTTCCGACACAATCAATTATGCGGAGGTTACCGATCTAGTTGTTAAAGAAATAACTGGCGATCGCGTATCTTTAATTGAAAAACTTGCCGGAAATATCGCAGATCGCATCAAAGCAAATTATCCGCAAGCTGCCACTGTGTCCGTGACCGTTCATAAGCCACAAGCGCCAGTAAATGCGCAAGTCAAAGATATTTCTGTAACCATAAATAGATGAGAGCGATAATCGCACTCGGTGCCAATATCGGTAACCCCAAAGAACAGATGGATTTAGCGGTTGCCATGCTGCGTGAAGCCACTGATTTCAAAGCTGTTTCAAATTACTTTGCCACTACGCCAGTTAGCGACGTACCCCAACCAGATTACTTGAATGCAGTTTGCATAGTGGAAAGTGATTTGCCAGCGTTAGATCTGCTGGCGCTTTTGCATGGCATCGAAAAAACATTGGGCAGAGAGCGCAATGAAAAGTGGGGTCCACGCACAATCGATTTAGATTTGATTCAGTACGGAACTCTCTTAAGTTCAGCAGATGAATTAACTCTGCCTCATCCACGCGCGCATGAGCGCCGATTTGTAATTGAGCCATGGCATTCCATAGATCCCGATGCAATTTTGCTTACCCACGGCAAGATTTCTGAGCTTTTGGAGCAAATGCCTTAAGGCTCTAAACTTATATTCATCACCGCCCGGTACCTGAAAGGACTGGAGCCAGATATGAAGATTGTTACCAGCGCATCAGAAATCGATGGCGGCTGCACTTTTGTTCCCACGATGGGCGCTCTTCACGCTGGCCATGCCGAACTTTTTAAATTAGCAAAATCCAAAAGCGACTTTGTTGTTGCCAGCATTTTTGTTAATCCTCTGCAATTCGATGATGCGCAAGATTTAGCTAATTATCCCCGCACGCTAGATCGAGATATCGAAATCGCTGCAGAGTCTGGGGTCACACATTTATGGCTTCCAACACAGGATGAGATTTATCCATCAGAAGTTAAAAGTTTGAGCGCTGGCGAATTAGGAAAAATTTATGAGGGTGCAAATCGTTTAGGTCATTTCGATGGAGTTGTAACAGTCGTTTCGCGATTGTTTGAATTGCTTAAGCCAAAATCTGCGATATTTGGTGAGAAAGATTTTCAACAGCTTGCTCTAATTAGAGAAATTGCAAAGAAAGTCGAAATAATTGCCGCACCAACTGTGCGCGAAGCAGATGGACTTGCCCTGTCATCGCGCAATGTGCGATTAGATAAAGCACATCGAAGTGCTGCCTTAGTTATTTATAGCGCTTTAACTGCCGCAAATAATTCGAGTAACGTCTCTGAAGCGCGTGATGTCCTGCAAAGAGTTTGTGCGGGGCAACCACTCTTTAAACTAGATTATGCCGAAATCATCGATGAGCAAGATTTCTCGCTCGCTACAGAATCCACGCTCAATCCGCGCGCAATAATCGCTGGTTGGCTTAATGGGGTCCGTTTGATCGACAATATGCAGATGACTATTGGCGGACAGCAATGAAGCTACTTGCACCTGCCCCAGGATGGACTGCAACAGCAGATGTAATTGTGGTTGGTTCAGGAATTGCTGGATTAACAACCGCCTTGCAAGCGCGAACATATGGGTTATCAGTATTAATTGTTACCAAATCTAAAGTTGATGAAGGTTCTACAAAATGGGCACAAGGTGGAATTGCTGCAGCGCTTGGTCCTGGCGATACACCTGATCAACATTTAAAAGACACTCTGGTTGCAGGCGCTGATTTATGTGATGTTGAAGCGGTGCGAGTACTCGTGACTGAAGGTCCGGCTGCGGTGCGCAAGTTAATCGAACGCGGTGCAATTTTTGATACCGAAGAAACTGGAGAAATTTCACTTACTCGCGAAGGTGGTCATCTGCGAAATCGCATTTTGCACGCAGGTGGAGATGCAACGGGTGCGGAAGTATCACGTGCGCTATTAGCGGCGGTACATGATGATCCTGAAATTGAAGTTGTTGAAGATGCACTTGTATTAGATGCGATCAAAGATGCTAACGGTGCTGTGTGCGGAGTTACTTTGCACGTTATCGGTGCGGGTAGCCGCGACGGAGTTGGTCGTGCGCTCGGTAAGGCTGTTGTCTTAGCAACGGGTGGATTAGGTCAAGTATTTGCGCAAACTACGAACCCGTCTGTTTCAACCGGTGATGGTGTTGCACTTGCTTTACGCGCAGGTGCAAAGGTTGCCGATGTTGAATTTATTCAGTTTCATCCGACCGTTTTATGGTTAGGCGATAACACGCAGGGTCAGCAGCCACTTATAAGCGAAGCTGTACGCGGTGAAGGTGCATATCTAGTTGATGATAACGGCGCACGATTTATGGTCTCAGAGCATGATTTAGCAGAACTTGCGCCGCGCGATGTCGTTGCCATCGCCTCGATGCGCAAAATGAATGAAACCGGGGCACATCATGTTTGGCTAGATGTCCGCCATCTCCCTGGATTCGAAAATCGTTTCCCAACGATTTATTCATCGTGTATTGCCCATGGCATTAACCCAGCAAAAGATCTAATTCCAGTTGCACCAGCATCTCATTACGCATCCGGTGGTGTTCGAGTTGATTTAAATGGACGCACTAGCGTTACAGGGCTTTATGCATGTGGTGAGACTGCATGTTCCGGGGTCCATGGAGCAAATCGTTTGGCATCTAATTCACTCTTAGAAGGTCTGGTATTTAGCGCAAGAATTGCCGCAGATATCGCTGCAAATTTACCAAAACAGTCAGATCCAATTACGGATGAATCACGTTCTGTTCTGTTGGATCCACTTACACGTCGCGAACTGCAGTTAAGCATGAGCCGTGGTGCGGGTGTGTTGCGTTCATCAGATTCATTACTTCAAACAAGTGCGGATCTGACTCGTATTCAAGATAGAACAAGCACCAACCCATGTGTGGAAGCGTGGGAGACAACGAATCTATTTCAATTAGCGCAGGCGATATTGAAAGCGGCTTTGATTCGTCAAGAAACTCGTGGTTCGCACTGGCGTGAAGATTTTCCAAATACTGAAAGTAATTGGCGCAAAAGAATTGTGCAGCAATTAGATAGTAAAGGTAACTGGATTACGTCTTATCAGGAGGTAAGCAACTGATGACTGAACAAGAGTTAATCAAAGCAGCGCTAGCTGAAGATCTAGCAGGTGGCGCAGATATAACGTCTGAGGCAACCATTTCTGCTGACGCAAATTCTTCGGCAGACTTTGTAGCACGTATGGACGGTGTGATTGCTGGTTCAAATATCGCACACGCTGTTTTGGCAGAAGTTGGACTTACAGATGTTACCCAACTTAAGAAA
>CAITKS010000042.1 GCA_903893085.1 uncultured Actinomycetes bacterium
GTTTTGTTAACTACCTTTAGAAAAAGGATTCCACTTGCCTAATTACAAAGTAGCAATCGTCGGTGCAGGTCCGGCCGGTTACTTTGCGGCGCAAGCACTTCAAAATCTGCAGACTGATGATCTGCAATTTTCTATCGACATGATTGAGCGCTTGCCAACCCCATGGGGACTTGTTCGAAGCGGTGTTGCACCTGATCACCCAAAGATTAAAACTGTTTCCAAAGTTTTCGAGAAGGTAGCGAATGCGGGAAACTTCCGTTTATTTGGCGATGTTGAGCTTGGCACTGATATTTCAATTGAGCAGTTAAAAGATATGTATGACGCTGTTGTGATTGCTACTGGTTCTGCAGTCGGAAAGAAGCTAGGTGTCCCAGGTGAAGATTTGCCAGGATCAATTTCGGCTGCTGAATTCGTGCCTTGGTATAACGCACACCCTGATTTCCACGGAATTGAAGTTCCGCTTGATTGCGAGAGGGCTGTTGTGATTGGCGCAGGCAATGTTGCGATGGATGTGGCACGCATGTTAGCCCTTGAACCAAGTGAGTTAGATGCAACAGATACCGCAGATCATGCAATTGATGCTCTGAAGAATTCTGCAATTCGCGAAGTAATTATCAGCGCTCGCCGTGGCCCAGAACATGCAGCTTTTACTTCACCTGAACTACGCGAACTTCCAAAGTTAGAACACACTAATGTTTTGATGGGGAAGACAGATATCGAGGCGGCGATTGTTCGCGCCGGAGCAGAAATCGAAAAAGATGTGAAGAGCAATCTTGATGCAATGTTATTGATCTCTGAGAAGGAAGCCACAGCCCACGATCGAACTATGAAGTTCCAATTTTTGGCGACGCCTATTGAATTTAAAGGCAGCAATCGAGTTGAAGAAGTTGTATTTCAGAAAACTGGCAGTGAGGAGAAATTCTCTATTAAGTGTGGGTTAGTTATCACCGCAATCGGTTATGAAGCAGCAAGCATCCCCGGTATTCCATACGAGCGCGGGAAAGTTGTGAATAACGAAGGCCGCGTTGGTGAAAATCTTTATGTTGTCGGTTGGGCAAAACGTGGACCATCAGGAGTTATTGGTACCAATAAATCTGATGCATCAGATGTTATGAAGTTTTTGGTAGAAGATTTAAAGAGCGCAAAATCAAACGGTGACATCACTGATTTGCTTGCAGATAAAAGTCACGTATCTCAAGCGAAATGGGAAGCAATTAACGCCTCTGAAATTGCTGCCGGTGAACCACTTGGTAAACCACGCAAGAAGGCAGTCACACGCGAGGAATTACTTAGTTTGGGCGGTATTTGAAAAGCCTGTAGTATTCACGGTCTAGCGTGCGTAGCTCAACGGATAGAGCATCTGACTACGGATCAGAAGGTTAGGGGTTCGAATCCCTTCGCGCGCACGAGATGAGCCTTTCGGTGCCTTTCACACCGGAAGGCTTTTCTTTTGTGTTACTTGGATTAGCGCCTGTTCAAATTTGCTGCTTGCAAAACTTTCTTCTACATCCTCAAACTTTTCCATCCCCCATTGCCAAAAATCAAAATCTATATCTGAAACCGAACTCTGAATCGAAGCCCACAAAGTCCAACCGTATTTGGCCATCAGAGCAAATAACCAGGCACGCGCTAATTTCTCTGGACGAAAATCTCCGTAGTAAGCGGTGACCAATTCTTCGAGTGCATCTAGCGGTAACTTTGCTTCGCTCCAGATGTTTCCAAGTTCGAAGCAAGCATCATTATTGCCCGAGTATTCGTAATCAATTAGCCATAGTTTTTCACCGTCATCAATGAAATTGGCTGGCAGAAGATCGTTATTGCATGGAACGCGCCCCTCATCCAAAACAGCAAAAGCCGCCTTCATTTTAGAAACGTGCTCGGCATATTGGTGATAACCGTTTGGAAATCTAAAGCCAGATTCTGTAACCAGTTTTTGATAGTTCTCTTGAATTACAAACATGTCAAAATCTCTCGTAAACCGTGGAGCCTTATGCAGTTGATTGCAAGCGCTGGCAATCCTGCTTAAATTATTTGATACATCAAGGCTCGAATATGTCTTTCCCGGAAGATAACCGATTACCAATAAACCAAAGTCCGGCAAGTAATCAAAGACTGGGGCGCCAACGCCAATGCCGGCCGCAATTTTTGAGTTCTCATACTCGGATTGGCGATCTATGGCGAGAAGGGAAGATTTGTTGCTAGATATTCTGGCGACATAATCCCCGGCCGGAGTTGAAATTCTTAGATTCCGATTAGTGAGTCCACCAGATAATTCCGTTACCGCAGTTCTGTTTTGTAATCTAGGAACCTTATTTAACAAATTGTCATATTCATGACTAGATTGGCTCACACGCAAAGGATACAGTTGCGTCGTGAATCTTCAAGAGTTACCAACTCGCGCAAGAATAGTCATCATTGGTGGCGGTGTAGGTGGTGCATCAGTTGCCTATCACCTTGCCCAACTTGGAGAAAAAGATGTAGTGCTCGTTGATCGATCAGACTTAACCAGCGGATCAACATTTCACTCGGCAGGCCTTGTTGGACAGTTACGCGCGGATCCAACACTTACAAAGATGAATATGCACTCCGTAGATTTGTATAGAAGTTTAGAAAAAACGGATACTCCACCTGGCTGGAAAGAATGCGGCAGCATCAAAATCGCCTCTACTCCAGAACGAATGCAAGAGATTAGACGTCAAATTGGTTGGGCCAAAACTTTCGGGCTAGATCTCAAGGAAATTAGTTTGGGTGAAATTAAAGAGTTATTCCCTCTGCTAAATATGGAGGGCGTACTTGGTGGTTGCTATATGGCATCAGACGGGCAAGTTGATCCATCCCAGTTAACCCAAGCTCTTGCAAGTGGTGCCAGAAAAGAAGGCGTGAAAATCTTTACACACACCCGGATCTTAAAGATTAATACTGAAAATGGCAGAGTTACTTCGGTATTGACTGATAAAGGTGAGATCGAATGCGAAGTCGTAGTTAATTGCGGCGGTATTTTCGCAGCTGAAATTGCGCGAATGGTTGACGTACGCGTTCCGATTGTTCCAATGAGTCATCAGTATTTAATAACAGAAAATTTCTTGCCAGATAATTCAGTGATGCTCCCATCGTTAAGAGATCCAGATAATCTGATCTACTTCCGCCAAGAGGTAAAAGGCCTGCTTATGGGCGGATACGAGAGAAATTCAAAAGCATGGCGTACAAGTCATGAATCATTGGATTCCATACCTGCAGATTTCAATGCAAAATTACTGCCTGAAGAGTGGGATAGGTTCGAAGAGATAGCCACGAACGCCGCAATGCGTGTGCCTAAAATGGGCGAAATAGGCATCAAGAATTTTATTAATGGGCCAGAGGCGTTTACTCCGGATAATGAATTTTGTTTAGGCGAAAGCTCTGTCGGCGGTTTCTATATTGCTGCAGGTTTTTGTGCACATGGAATTGCAGGAGCAGGTGGCATTGGCAAAGTCGTTGCCGAATGGATTGTCGCTGGTGAGCCAACTATGGATTTGTGGCATATGGATATCAAGAGATTTTCTGATGCTTACAAGTCGCCTAAGTTCACTCTGGAAAGAGTTAGTGAAAACTATGAGGCTTATTACGATATTCACTATCCGGGTGAAGAACGGGAAAGCGCACGCGGAGAGAAGAAATCTCCAATTTACGATTGGCATAAAGAAAACCATGCAGTCTTCGGAGAGAAGGCAGCCTGGGAGCGAGTTAATTTCTACTCAAACCCAAACGAAAATCAATTAGATGAAACGCAAAGGCCTCACGGATGGGTAGGAAAGAATTGGCATCCCGCTGTGGCACTTGAACATCATGCGACTAGAACATCAGCAGGGATTTTCGATGAATCAAGTTTTGCCAAGATTGAGGTAACTGGCGCCGGCGCTGCAGAGTTCTTATCTTTAGTCTGTGCCAATAACGTTGTAAGAGGCGTTGGCAGAACGATTTATACACAAGCGTTAAACACCAGCGGTGGTATCGAATCCGATTACACGGTGACGCAAACCGATGAAAATACATTCTTTATTGTCACTGGCACCGCCTTTCTAAACCATGACATGGGCTGGCTAGAAAAGATTCGTAGGCAAAACAATTATGAAAGCGTGGTTATAAAGGATTTAACGCAGGAATTGGCTTGTTTTGGAATCTGGGGCCCTAACGCTCGTAAGATTTTAAGTAAATGCACCGACACGGATCTATCAAACGAAGCTTTTGGCTTTATGCGCTCTCAAGTAATTAACGTTGCAGGTGTTCAACTTCGGGCAACACGGATCACATATGTCGGAGAATTAGGTTGGGAGCTTTACATCCCAAGAGAAAAATCTCTGCAAGTTTGGCTCGCATTAATTGAAGCGGGTAAAGAATTTGATTTGCGCCCATGCGGTTATCGTGCAATTGAATCTTTGCGTTTAGAAAAGGGCTATCGCGCTTGGGCGGGAGAGATAAATAGTGAGACCAACCCATACGAGGCGGGGCTAGGTTTTGCGGTCTCAAAGAAGAAAGAAAATTTCATTGGTCGGCAAGCGGTACTGACCGCGGAGTCAAAGAATAAAAGAAAGTTAACCGCTCTAACTTTTAGTGATATCAGAGATGTGCCGCTAGGAAACGAACCCATTTTCTTTAACGGTGAAGTTATCGGCAGAATTAAATCTGCGGGTCAGGGATACACCTTAAAATCAGCGATTGCCTATGCTTATCTACCTCTGGAACATAGCGAGCCAGGAAGAGAGTTAAGCGTAGAAATGTTTGGTCAGGCTAAGACCGCTACAGTTCGAACCGAGCCACTTTTTGATCCAACAGGGGAGCGCATAAAATGAGCAAAGTATTTTTATTTGTTGAAGTAAATGTAAAGCCCGGCAAATTTGACGAGTTTGTTTCTAAACTCAAAAGCCATATCGCAGTTATCCGCACTGAAGCTGGCTGCGAATTTATTGAAATCTATCGTGACACCCAGAAGCCAGATGTCGTAAACGTTTGGGAGATTTGGACCGATCGCCCTTCTTGGGATGCCCATATGGTCAATGCGAACAGCAAGGCGTGGCAGGCAGTTGGGCCTAATTACGTCTTCGGTGAAACGATTACAGTGATGGATTCCCTCTAGAAATATAGAAACACCTGTCTTAGTATTGCCCAATGACATACCAACTAAGAGATATCAAAGGTTCAGTAGTAGTAATCACTGGCGCAACAACCGGAATCGGTGCTGCCGCAGCTAAACAACTTGTTGAATTAGGTTGCAAAGTTGTACTAAATGCCCGCAACGAGGCAAAACTTAAAGAGATGGTTGACCAGCTGGGCGCAGGTAATGCAGCTTACTTAGCAGGAGACTCATCAATTCCTGATGTTTCACGCGCAGTTGCAAAGAAGGCACTTGATACTTTTGGAACAATTGATTGCGTCGTTCCAAATGCTGGCATCGGTATGTACGGATCTGTTCTTGATTACAGTGATGACGAAGTAAATCGCATGATGCGCACAAACTACGAAGGCAGTGTGCACATTGTTCGCGCAACTTTGCCAACAATGCTTGCTAAAAAAGCTGGCGACATCATCATGGTTTCATCCGTTGCGGGATTCCGTGGTGGCGGAGATGAATCAATCTATGCGGGAACAAAGCACGCGCAAGTTGGTTTTGCAGGTGGGCTCGATCGCGAACTTCGCGAAAAGGGTGTGCGCGTAGCGTTGGTATGTCCTGCCGGAACAGATACTCAATTTGCAATTGAAGCGGGGCGCAAAGCAGGAGAACCAAAACTTGCTAGCTATTTACGCCCAGATGATGTTGCTTTCCAGATCGTTCAAATCATGCGTCAACCACTAACAGTGCGTACGCATATTTGGACTCTTTGGTCTATGCAGCAACAGTCTTAACTGTTACGAAATTACTTAAGCGAAGCAACGCCCATTTCGCAAGCAATTGATGAGGCAAGTCCATCATTTGCTGTTGCAAGATCTGGGTGGCGTACGCCGGTCTTAATTGAACCAACCCATGCGGTTAACTCGTTGATGTAAGCCTGTTCGAAACGGCCCATCCAGTTTTCATAAAGTTTGCCGTGGGTACGTGGTGGCAAGTTGAAATCATAGGAAATTGAAAGGCCTCCTAGGTTATCGATTTCAAGCGAACCATTTTCCATCAGAGCTTCCATACGAACTTCGTAACCATATGTGCCGTTAGCTGCAATATCTACAGTCATCAAGACACCTGATTCGGTGTGTGCCAATACAGTCAGCGGATCTTGCAGTTGATCGTTAGCGAATTTAGTGCGCTTCATCGCAACTGTTGACATAGAAACAAATTCTTCGCCAAGTAACCAACGTGCAATATCAACTTCGTGAACAGCAACATTTGTTAACAACATGGCCGTGGTGGCTGTTGGAGAACTTACGTTACGAGAGATACAACGAAGATGAAGAACTTTGCCGTACTTGCCTGATTCAATTTCTTTCTTCATTTCTATGTAGCTTGGATCAAAGCGACGCATGAAACCTAATGTGATATTGAGATTTGAGGCATTAGCTAAATCAGCGACCTTTTTGGCATCTGCCGACTTTGGAGCAAGCGGCTTTTCGCAAAGGGTGTGTTTGCCCGCATTGATACTCAAAGTTAAATGTTCTGGGTGCAATCCATCAGGTGAGCAGATGATTACGGCATCAACGTTTGCATCGCTAACGAGCGCTTCAACCGATGAATGTTGGTTGATTGTTTGTCCTGATTTAGCGCTGAGCTCTTTGGCGAGTGAATCCATGCGTGGTCCATCGAGATCAAAGAGAGCGGTAACGGTTGCGCCGTTTACGTGTTCAGTTAGGTAACGCGCATGTCCTGCGCCCATGATTCCAACACCGATGATTCCTACGCGTAGATCAGACACTTTTACTCCCTATTTGTTGGTTATTTGGCTTGTAAATTAGCTAAAGCTGGTGCGACAACGTTA
>CAITKS010000043.1 GCA_903893085.1 uncultured Actinomycetes bacterium
GCGTATCCGCTATTGCGTGAAGGCGTAACTGTGGCTGGTGCGATTTACGATGTTAAGACCGGCACTATTCAGCCGGTTGATTGCTAACTCGCCTAATTGGCATTTTTGTAACTGGATAATTTAGATCAGTTAAGAATTGATTGACCAGAGCGCTAAATAAAGCGGGTTTTTCCTTCGGCGCGATATGCGATGTGCCAGGCATAATCGCTAACTGACTTAGTTCGATTGCGCGATACATAGAAAGTGTGTGCTCGTGCGAGATAACATCATCATCGCCAGCGATAATTAAAGTAGGACACTGAATTTTTGCTAAATCATCCAATGAAATGTCTGGCTCGGTATCCCAAATCTTCAACATTTTCTTAATCTTTTCCACAAGTGTGTGTGGTGCATCAGGTGAAGTTATGGCGTATTCAGCCTTATCTTCATCACTTGGTTCCTCAAAAGGCAGTTCGATCACAGTGCCGGAATGGTGGTAATTAGCGCCAATTAAAACCAACGATTTAACGAGATCAGGGCGCTCAATTGCAATCGACATGGCAATGATTCCGCCATCTGACCAACCAATTAAATGCGCCGGTTCCTTAACGACATCTTCTAAGTAAGCAATCGCTTCCCGGATTTGATATTTGAAATGAAAAGATTCGGCTTGATCTGCAGTAAATCCATGACCGGTGCGGTCGTAGGCAAATAAATGAAAATCAGGTTCTAAATCTGGCGCCAAAACGTAATCCCAATGAGATGTCTGACTTAACCCGCCATGCAAAAGTAAAACTGCTTCGCCATTGTTATCCCATTGATAGGAATAGACCTGATGACCTCGCAGATCAATGTATTGCGGCATTTATTTACTGGCTATCCATAATGTGGCGATTGCCGCGATCAAAAGTTAGATAGTTCCAGGTCCAATCGGCGATGGTGCCGATCTTGTTGCGGCCGCCAAGCAAGTAAAACAAATGCAGCCATAACCAGGCATACCAAGCCGGAACACCAGCAATTTGAATTCCCTTAAATTGAACAACTGCCTTGTGGCGGCCAATTGTTGCCATCGAACCTTTATCTAGATATTTAAAATCTTGCAAAACTTGTCCGCGATTAGCGCGCATAATTTGTTTGGCAACCCATCGTGCTTGTTGCATCGCAACTGGTGCAACCATTGGCAAGAAACGGCCGGCTTTATCTTTGGCACCTGAAATATCGCCGATCGCCCAGATATGTGGGTAATGATTTACTCGCAAATTTTGTTCAACGCTGATACGAGTTCCTTCAAGTGGCAAATTAAGAAGCGCACCGGTTGGTTCGCCTTTAACACCGGCGGCCCAGATTGTTACTTCTGAAGGTATGGCATCTTGACCTTTAACTAATATTTGACGTGGTTTAACTTCTTGCACCGCAGTATTTAGTAAAACTTTTACGCCGAGCTTTTCAAGATCTTTCTTAGCGCGGGCTGAAAGTCTTTCGCTAAACATCGGCAAGATACGTGGCCCAGCTTCGATTAGATAAATATCAATGTGCTTAGCAGCGTTTGCTTCATCGTTCTTAAGAGGACCGCGCTTTAGTTCGGCCAGTGCTCCAGCCATTTCAACACCGGTTGGTCCGCCGCCGACAACGGTTAAAGACAAGCGCGTTTGATCTTCGAAACGGCACAAGTCTTCAAAGCGGCGCATAACTTCGGCGCGAATGCCGATCGCTTCATGCACGCTCTTCATACCAAGTGCATGTTCGTTTACGCCTTTAACGCCAAAGTCTGCAGTTGAAGAACCAAGGGCGACAACCAAGTGATCAAATTCGAGTACTTCGGAGGAATCTAGTTTTACTGATTTATTTTTATGATCAACCGAAATTGGTGAACCCATACGGAATTTAACTCCGCTTTTGCGTAGCGCTCCGCGCACTGGGTGGGCAACGTGATCTGCGGCCAATCCAGCGGTTGCTACCTGATAGAGAAGCGGCAAGAAAGTTTGAAAGTTATGGCGGTCAACAACGGTGACATCGGCATCTTTGGCCAGCGCTTTTGCAGCGGTTAGCCCGCCAAAGCCTGCGCCCAGAATTACGACGCGGGGTCGTGTGGAAGTTGCCATGAGCGCAGTCTAGGCTCTGAACTATGAACTCGCAGCGCTTAATCCTGGTCACTGGAGCATCCGGCTATGTAGGTGGGCGTTTAGCGCGCGACTTGGTTAGCGATCAATTTCAGGTTCGAATTTTGGTGCGAGATCGCCAGAAAATTGTTGAGCAGCCGTGGGCAAAAGAAGTAGAAATTATTGAAGGAAATGCCAACAGTTCGGTTGATCTAGAACGTGCGCTAGCTGGCGTGCATACAGCGTTTTATTTGCTGCACTCAATTAATTTAGGAAAAGATTTCGATGCTATCGAATCCGAGATGGCGCATAACTTCGCTATGGCCGCGCAAAAACAAGGCGTGAAACAGATCGTTTACTTAGGCGGTATCGCTAACGATAAGAACCGCAGTCAGCACTTGGCATCGCGTATGAATACTGGTTCGCAATTAGCATCAGGTTCTGTTCCAGTTTTAGAACTTCGCGCCGGAATCATTATCGGTTCAGGTTCGGCATCATTTGAAATGTTGCGCCACTTAACTCACCGCTTGCCAATAATGACAACACCGAAGTGGGTATCTAATTTAACGCAGCCAATTTCAATTCGTGATGCGCTGTATTACTTGCGCCAGGCAGCATCGCTTGCAACTCCGGTTGGAAAAATATGCGATATCGGCGGAAAGGAAGTTCTTTCTTACGCTGACATGATGCAGAAATTTGCCAAGTTATCCGGGCTTCGCAAACGTTGGATTATTCAAGTGCCAGTGTTAACTCCTAAATTATCTAGTCTCTGGATCGGTTTTGTAACTCCGGTTCCAACTTCATTGGCTCGCCCATTGGTTGAATCGCTAATTAGTGAAGTTGTAGCAGACCCAGCAAAAAGCATTGATTCAATCATTGCGCCACCACCTGAAGGCTTTATCGATGTAGAAGGTGCAATTACATTGGCGCTTTCGCGTATTGCTGACAGGGAAGTAATTACTCGTTGGTCTGATGCCGCATACCCAACTGCGCCATGGCAGAAAGCTCAAGGTGATCCTGATTGGGCTGGCGAAATGATTTTGCGTGATCGCCGCGAATCAGAAACTGATGCCACTGCTTCATCTTTGTGGCAAGCAATTGAAAGTATTGGCGGCGAAAGTGGCTGGTATGGCGCTGATTTACTCTGGTTCTTACGCGGTCTAATTGACCGATTTTTTGGCGGAGTTGGGCTTCGCCGCGGCCGCCGCGATCCAATTAATTTACGAGTAGGCGACAGTTTAGATTTTTGGCGAGTAGATGAGCTCGAACGCGGTGTTCGCTTAAAGTTATATGCCGAAATGATTTTGCCAGGTAAAGCGTGGTTGGAATTTACAATCATTGAAGATCAAGGCAAACGAATTGTTCGTCAAGAAGCAATTTTTTCTCCACGCGGTTTAGGTGGCCAGCTGTATTGGTATGCAGTTCTTCCATTTCATTTCTTTGTCTTTCCAACGATGCTGCGAAATTTAATTCGAAAGGCTAATCGCACCGATTATGCCAATTCACGAATTTAGCCCTGACGTACAAGCGCTAGCCGATGAAATTCTGGCGTATAGCTTGCAGCGCCTCAAAGATGATCCACCACTTGATGGGCCACGCACACCTGAAGATTTGTTTAACGAAGTCGGAAACACAATTACCGCCAAAGGGTTAGGCGGACATGAAGCGCTCGAAGTATTTACAAATGTATTAGCAAAGGCCTGTATTTCAACGGATCACCCGCGCAACTTGGCATTTATTCCATCAGCGCCAACTGAGTATTCCAACCTCTTTGACTTAGTTGTTGGTGCAAGTTCACTTTATGGTGGATCTTGGCAAGAAGGTGCTGGCGCTGTTTTTGCTGAAAACCAAGCGTTGCGTTGGATCTCTGATTTAGCTGGGTTACCAGCATCGGCTGGCGGAGTTTTCGTGCAAGGTGGAACGATTGGAAATCTTTCGGCACTTGTTGCCGCGCGTGCACATGCCAGAAGTAAATATCCAAATACAACAAAGTGGGCGATCGCGTGCAGCGCCGAAGCGCACTCTTCAATTGCAAGTGCTGCAAATATTATGGATGTTCAACTATTAAAAATTGAACCTGGTGCAGATCGCAAATTACATGGCGACGCCGTGGGCGCAGCAATTGATGGCTTGCACGCCACATCCGATACCCGAGTTTTTGCAGTTGTGGCAACGGGCGGAACAACTAATTTAGGAATAGTTGATGATCTGACTTCGGTTGGCGTCGTCACACACGAGCGGGATATTTGGTTTCACGTTGATGGGGCGTATGGCCTTGCAGCACTTTGTGCGCCATCGGTACGCGCGAGATTCAACGGTGTGGAAGCGGCAGATTCTTTAATCGTCGATCCACACAAATGGTTGTTTGCCCCCTTTGATGCGTGCGCACTTATTTATCGCAACCCTGAAATTGCGAAGGAGACACACACCCAACATGCTTCTTACTTAGATACGTTGCGTGATGACTCTTGGTCACCATCGGATTATGCAATTCATCTAACTCGTCGCGTTCGTGGATTACCTTTCTGGTTTTCACTTGCCGCACATGGCACCGATGCATATACCGAAGCAATGGAGGGAACGATTGATGTCGCGCGCGCTGCAGCACAATTAGTTCGGGAACATCCAAATCTAGAACTAGTAATGGAGCCAGAA
>CAITKS010000044.1 GCA_903893085.1 uncultured Actinomycetes bacterium
GTTGATGACTTCATTGATTTCACTCATGGTCGTGCCGATACTTTCTTTGATGGAGTACAAGAAGGTGGCGTTCAACATATAGATATGACCTATATCTATGACAAGGCAATCCAAAAGGCGTTATCGAAATCTGCTGAAAAGGCAGATATCAAGCTACATAAGCACGGTATCTACGCCGTCTTTAATGGTCCACGTTTTGAATCTCCCGCTGAAATCCGCATGTGCGCAGCAATGGGAGTCACCGTTGTCGGTATGACAGGTGTTCCTGAAGCAACATTGGCACGTGAAGCTGGTCTTCGCTACGCAGCGATTGCAGCAGTCGCAAACCCTGCAGCAGGGCTATCCAAGGAAGAAATAAGCCATGAAGGTGTTGGTGAAGTCATAAAGGGCTGTGCCGGAAATGTAATTACGATCATTGATGGTGCAATAAAAATCCTGGCTTCATAAATGGATCTATTAATAACTAATGCGCGTTATGCAGTAACTTCAAATAACGCAAATGAGATTTTAGAGAACGTTTCTATTGGAATCACCGATGGCAAGATTTCATATATCGGGCCTGATAATCCTGGCGCTAAAAAAGTTTATGACGCAGCCGGAAAATTAATCGCACCTGGCTTGATCAATAGCCACACGCATTTGGGTATGTCGCTTTTGCGTGGCTGGTCCGAGGGAGTAAATCTGCAAGGCTTTCTCGAACTCGTTTGGGCCGCCGAAGGTGCGATCATGGATGAAGCAACTTGCGAGCTCGGTACTGAACTGGGTGCGCTAGAAGCCCTTCTCTCTGGCACAACCACAACAATGGATATGTATTTAAATCCAGTTGCAACCCATCGCGGTGCGGTTCGTGTTGGCTTGCGACATATTGCAGGACCAATCTTCTTTGATTTCCCAGGTCTAGATGGCCTTGCTTGGGAGCAACGCATTGAACGCGCGCACCAATGGAAAGGCGAACTCGCCAAAATTGGTGGTCCATATATTCCGACTTACTTGATGCCGCATTCAACTTATACAGATTCTCCTGAAAACTTAACTCAAGTCGCTCAGATCGCTAAAGAGATTGGTGCACGTATCCATCTGCACGTTTCAGAGACTGAGGCCGAAAATACCGATGTTGCACAGCGTTATTCCAAGACACCTACTGAGGTCTGCAGAGATACCGGAATTCTTGATGTTCCGACAATTTTTGGCCACGGAGTTCATCTAAGCGATTCAGATATGAAGATCGTATCCAGCAAGGGTGCGTCTGTTGGGCACTGTCCCGGTAGCAATTTAAAACTTGGATCTGGTTTGGCGCGCTTTAACGATATGCGCAACGCTGGAATCGCAGTTGGACTTGGCACCGATAGCTGCGCCTCATCAAATGATCTAGATATGTTCTCGGTGATGCGAATGGCTGCCCACGTAGTCGCATTGCGCCAATCCCCCGCTGACGTTGATTTAACTTCAATCGTGCGCGCTGCAACTATCGAAGCTGCCCGCGCCGTAGGTTTAGCCGATCGCATCGGCAGTATCGAAATTGGTAAAGAGGCTGATCTAATTGCTATCGATCTGCACGCTGCGCACTTAACACCAGTTCACAATGTAAATGCGCTATTGGTTTTTGCTGCTGGTCGCGGCGATGTAACAGATGTATGGGTGGCAGGTGATCAAGTAGTCGCTGATCGAACCAGCACCAAGATTAATTTGGCGGAATTGATAAAGCGCGTGAACCAACGTGTTAAGGCGCTGGATCCGCTGCGATGACCTTTAGCGGCAAGAGCATTCTCATAACTGGGGCTTCCGGATTAATCGGGCGAGCCTACGTTGATCGCTTTTTAGAACTCGGTTTCACAGTTTGCGCACAAGTGAATACTGGCGAAATTCATGCGCGTGAAAATTTGCATGTTATCGCCGAAGATCTGGCAGTTACTAAATCTGGAAACTCGCTTGTCCAAGAGGCGCTGGCGCGTGCAGGAAAGCTAGATTATGTAATTAACAATGCAGCAAATCAATCTGTTCTGGATCCAGCGCACGCAACTCGTACCGAAATTGAATTAATGATGCGCATAAATGTGGATGCCCCAAAAGAAATAATTGATGAGTCTTCAAAATCCGGTGTCTCTGTTGTGTTAAATATTTCATCTGTCGAAGCGCTAAATCCACGACCAGGTCATGAAATATATGGAGCCAGTAAAGCAGCCCTTGATGTGTTAACCCGTTCGGCATCTCGTGCCCACGCTCCGATGCGCGTACTCGGATTGCGTCTGGGATTGATAGGTCGCGATGGAATTGATCAGGCATGGCCCGAAGGTGTTGCAGCATGGAAGGCAGCAACGCCACTAGCGCGTTATGCCAGTGCTTCCGAAGTTGTTGGTGTTACTGAATTTTTATTATCCGATGCAAATGCATGGGCAACCGGTTCAACTTATGACTTTGATGGTGGCCTCGGCTCACAGCCTTGGTAATACTTAAACGGTTTCAAATAGATACTGCGTAGCCCCGAAGGGATTCGAACCCTCGTAGCTGACTTGAGAAGCCAGAGTCCTAGGCCGCTAGACGACGGGGCCCTAGTACATTTCTTTACTGCGATTTAAAGCGGTGGAACTTGGGAACTGCGCTGGGGTACCAGGACTCGAACCTAGACTTACTGAACCAGAATCAGCAGGGCTGCCAATTACCCCATACCCCAATAGAACAGGGGAAAGAATACCGCAAAATTACAGCGCGATTGCCGCAGTAATTCGGGCGAGTGAGGCCTCTTTGCCCAGTAATTCCATTGATTCAAATAGTGGTGGAGAAATAGTTGATCCGGTCGTTGCAATGCGAACAGCGCCAAATGCAATGCGCGGCTTTAGGCCCATCTCTTCAATAAGTGATGTGCGAAGTGCAGCCTCGATGGAATCGTGGTTCCAAGTTGTTAGTGGAGTTAGCTCGGCAAGAGATCTCTTCAAGACTTCCTTGGATGCAGCATCGGTTACCTTAGCAAGAGATGCTTCTTCAACGGCAAACTCTTTAACAAAAAGAAAGCGCAACATCGCAGGTACTTCATCTAATTTAACAATTCGCTCTTGAATAATTGGAAGTGCTTGCTTTACCAATGCGATCTCGGCATCTGTACCGGTTATTACGCCAGCTTTTGTTAAGAATGGCAGAGACCATTTAAGGAATTCATCAAGGGTCAGCGCGCGAATCTTGTCGCCATTTATCGCTTCTAATTTCTTCATATCAAAGCGTGCTGGTGATGAATGAACCTTATCAACGGTGAAGAGTTCGCAGAGTTCAGCCATTGTGACATTTTCACGATCTTCACCTGGTGACCAACCAAGAAGCGCAAGGTAATTACAGATCGCTTCAGGTAAATAACCTTGTTCGCGATACCAAGCAATTGAAACTTCGCCGTTGCGCTTAGATAACTTGGCGTTATCTTGCCCCATGACAAAGGGAAGGTGGGCAAATACTGGGTAATCAGCCAGTGCAA
>CAITKS010000045.1 GCA_903893085.1 uncultured Actinomycetes bacterium
AGGTCACCGCAGCTCATGATCCAAATGACTTTGAAATGGCGATGCGCCATAACGTTCCATTCGTTGTAATTATGAACGAACACGGGGTTATGTCAGGCACAGGCACTGAATTCGATGGCATGGATCGCTTTGATGCGCGCGTAGCAGTTGTTGCAAAGTTGAAAGAGATGGGCCGCGTAGTCGCCGAAAAGCGTCCTTACATTCACGCAGTTGGCCACTGTTCTCGTTGCGACATAACTGTAGAACCAAGACTTTCCAAGCAATGGTTTGTAAAGGTTGCACCACTTGCAAAAGCTTCTGCAGATGCTGTTCGCAATGGTGAAGTGAAGATCGAACCAGAAGCGCTTTCACCAAGATATTTCGAATGGGTAGATAACATGCACGACTGGTGTATCTCTCGCCAATTGTGGTGGGGACATCGCATTCCAGTTTGGTATGGACCAAATGGTGAAGTTCAAGTTGTTGGACCTGATGAAGTTGCACCTAATGGATGGACGCAAGATCCAGATGTTTTAGATACTTGGTTCTCATCTGGGCAGTGGGCATTTTCAACTTTTGGCTGGCCAGAAAAAACTGCTGATTTAGCAAAGTTTTATCCAACTAGCGTGCTGGTTACTGGCTACGACATTTTGTTCTTCTGGGTAGTGCGCATGATGATGATGTCTACATTTGCAATGGATGGCGTTGCACCATTTAAGACGATCATGCTTCACGGTTTGGTGCGTGATCAGTTTGGCAAAAAGATGTCCAAGAGCCGCGGAAACGTAATTGATCCAATTGAATTTATGGATAAGTACGGCGCGGATGCGCTGCGCTTTACCTTAGCCCGCGGCGCTAATCCTGGCACGGATCAAGCGCTAGCCGAAGATTGGATTGGCGGCTCTCGCAACTTTGCAACCAAGCTTTGGAATGCAACGCGTTTTGCAATGATGAACGGTGCAAATGTCACCGGCGATCTGCCTGATACCAAATCACTCAACGCTATCGATCGCTGGATTCTCTCTCGATTGAGCGAGACCCTGCGCGATGTAGATCAGCTCTTAGAAAGTTACGAATTCGCACGCGCATGCGAAACTCTTTATCACTTTGCTTGGGATGACCTTTGTGACTGGTACCTAGAACTTTCTAAGGAAACTTTTGCATCTCAAGACAAGGCCGCATCTCAGCGAGTACTTGGTCACGTATTGGATCAATTGCTACGTGCGTTGCATCCAGTAATGCCGTTTATAACTGAAGAACTCTGGTGCACACTCACTGGAGGAGAATCGCTAGTCGTTGCGCAATGGCCAAAGGCTGAACTTTCACATATCGATAAGAAATCCGAAACGCTTGTCACTGCACTGCAAGAAGTGGTTACTGAAGTTCGCCGCTTCCGCAATGATCAAGGGCTAAAGCCATCGCAGAAAGTTCCTGGTCGCTTTACGGGTTCAGCAGATATTGTTGAGTACGCAAGCGCGCTTCGATTCTTACTGAAATTAGAAGATACAAATTTCACTCCTTCGGCAACTCTAGAAATTGCTGGAGTAAAGATTGAACTTGATCTGACGGGTTCAATTGATGTTGTAGCAGAACGCGCCAGACTTGAAAAAGATTTAGCAGCCGCCAAGAAAGATATGCAGACAGCCGAAGTTAAATTAGGCAACGCAGGCTTCATGGCTAAAGCGCCAGCGGACGTGGTCGTTGAAATAAAAGATCGCTTGTCAAAGACTTCTGCGGATATTGATCGCATTACTGCAGCACTTGCAGCGCTGAAGTAATATTGAAGTAAATGAACAATACGAATCCAGATGATCAAGCGCGTATCGACGCTATTGAAAAAGCCCTGCTTGCACGGTGGCCCGAGAATCGAATTGCGCCAACCTTAGAAAGAATTTCTGCACTCGTAGATATTTTAGGTTCACCGCAACTTACCTATCCCACCATCCATGTCGGCGGTACAAACGGTAAGACAACAACTGCCCGCATGATTGATTCGCTGCTCTTTGAAATGGGGTTACGCACTGGCCGCTTTACTAGCCCACATTTAGAAAGTTTTCTGGAAAGAATTTCGATTAACGGCCAGTCAATTGACGCTAAAGAATTGATCTTTTCCTTCAACGACATAAGCGCCTATTTAGATCTGATGGATACTAAGTTTGAAAATCCAATCTCGTTCTTTGAAGCAATTACAGCTCTGGCATTTGTGGCATTTGCTGAGCACCCAATCGATGTGGGTGTAATCGAAGTTGGTATGGGTGGGCAATGGGATGCCACAAATGTGGTTGATGCAGACGTTTCTGTAATAACTCCTATTGGACTTGATCACATGGAATATCTCGGCAACACAATCACTGAAATTGCAGCCACCAAAGCCGGAATAATTAAGGAACAAGGCTTTGTCGTGTTGGCCCAACAAACTCCCGAAGCGGCTGTTGAATTACTGCGTCGCGCTGCAGAAGTAGGCGCAGACGTTGCGCGCGAAGGTTTGGAATACTCAATTGATTCTCGCGCCATTGCAGTCGGTGGACAACTCATATCAATTACTGGTTTACGTGGTCATTACGACGAGATTTTTTTACCGTTGCATGGAAAACATCAAGCTTCAAATGCCGCCGCTGCGCTGATCGCTGTAGAAGCATTCTTTGGTGAGCAAGATCTGGATATAGATGCCGTGCGTGCGGGCTTTGCAAACGTCACCTCGCCTGGACGCTGCGAAATCATTCACCGCGATCCAACGATCATCCTTGATGCTGCCCATAATCCACATGGCGCAGCAGCAATTGCCGAGACTCTGCAGAGCGAGTTCACCTTTGATGATGTCACTGGGATCGTGGCGCTAATGGCGGACAAGGATGCCTTAGGTATTTTGCAGGCGCTCGAGCCAGTGATGAACCAAATTATTGTTACAACTAATTCATCAGAGCGCAGCATGAGCGTTGCTGATCTAACAAAGTTGGCGAACCAAGTATTCGGTGCTGATCGTGTCTTTGCGACAGATACTTTGACGCAAGCAATTGATAAGGCGATAAAGGATTCGGTTCGACCACTAAGCGAAGAATCTCTTGCTATCGTAATTACTGGTTCAGTTGTCACTGTTGGTGAAGCGCGCACCGCAGTTCGCAAGAAATATGCCAAAGCTACTGAAGCGAGTGAGAACTAATGCGCGTTCTTGGATCTGCTGTTTTAGCAATGGAATTCTTAATAATGGGATTTGCCATGTTGTTGGCAAAAGATACTCACGAGACTTCGACAATTGTTTATGGTTTTGCAGTCATGTTTTTCTTGATTTATTCCATTCGACTTCTCAAAAAACGTTCAGGTTGGATCCTTGGTTCAATTCTTCAATTTGCGATGATGGCCTACAGCGTTGTGGTTCCATCAATGGCGATCATTAACCTTCTTTTTATGGGGTTATGGGTTGCGGCGATAATTGTGGGTCGTAAAGGTGAGGCTGCGCGGGCGGCCCTATTGGCGCAAGGAAAACCAGAACCGGGGACAGATGGGCAAAATCCCGTGGCACCGCAAACCCCAGATGCCTAATAGACTAGGCAAGTGAGCACTGAAAAGACCCTGATCCTCGTTAAGCCAGATGGCGTACGCCGTCAATTGGTTGGCGAAGTTATTTCTCGCGTTGAGAAAAAAGGTTATGCAATAACTGCGATGCGAATGTTGCAAGCAGATCGCGCATTGCTCGAGCGTCATTACGCCGAACATCAAGGCAAGCCATTTTTTGAACCTCTAGTTGAGTTCATGATGTCTGGTCCGATTGTTGCAATGGTTGCCGAAGGAAATCGAGTCATCGAAGGATTTCGTTCACTTGCTGGTGTTACCGATCCAACGGTTGCAGCGCCCGGAACTATTCGAGGCGATCTAGCTCGTGATCAAGGTACAAAAGTTGTTCAAAATATTGTGCATGGATCAGATTCACCAGAATCAGCCGCACGTGAGATTGAAATTTTTTTCGGTAAGTAAGTTCAAGAAAACAAATCGAGGGGTATTACATGAGCAATAGAATGTCATTCATCGGCCGAGATATGGCT
Organism: uncultured Actinomycetes bacterium; assembly: GCA_903893085.1. The sequence goes on from CAITKS010000045.1 coordinate 4,020, forward strand.
GTCGATTTGGGTACCGCAAACACATTGGTATACGTCCGCGGTCGTGGCATTGTTCTTAACGAGCCTTCAGTTGTGGCAGTAAATCAAGACACTGGCGGAATTCTGGCAGTCGGCCTTGAAGCCAAAAAGATGATTGGTCGCACACCAGGCAACATCGTTGCTATTCGTCCACTAAAAGATGGCGTTATTGCCGACTTCGACACAACCGAGCGCATGCTCCGTTACTTCATTCAAAAAGTTCACCGCCGCCGTTACTTGGCTAAGCCACGCATTGTTGTTTGTGTTCCATCAGGAATCACTGGCGTAGAACAGCGCGCTGTTAAAGATGCTGGTTATGCCGCAGGTGCACGCAAGGTTTACATCATCGAAGAACCAATGGCTGCAGCAATCGGTGCTGGGCTTCCAATTCATGAGCCAACCGGAAACATGGTTGTCGATATTGGTGGCGGTACAACTGAAGTTGCCGTTATTTCACTCGGTGGAATCGTTACTTCACTCTCAATCCGCGTTGGCGGAGATGAGCTAGATCAGTCGATTATTAACTGGGTAAAACGTGAATTCTCGCTACTTCTTGGAGAACGCACAGCAGAAGAAATCAAGATGGCAATCGGTTCTGCATACCCACTACAAGGTGAAAATGATGCCGAAATTCGTGGTCGCGATTTAGCAACCGGACTTCCAAAGACGATCGTTGTTTCTGCTGCAGAAATTCGCAAAGCGCTGGAAGAACCAGTAAATGCAATCATCAACGCCGTAAAGAGCACGCTTGATAAATGTCCACCAGAACTTTCATCTGATCTTATGGATCGTGGAATCGTTCTAACCGGTGGAGGCGCACTTCTTAAGGGCCTTGATGAACGTCTTCGTAAAGAGACTGGTATGCCAATTCATATCGCTGATCGCCCACTCGATGCAGTGGTTGAAGGTTCAGGTAAGTGCATTGAAGAGTTCGAAGCCCTTGAAAAGGTTTTGATCTCCGAGCCACGTCGATAGGTTTTAAGGATGCGAAACGGCGGCGATAACCGCGGTCGTCTGCTGCTTATATCTTTAATCGTAACTTCGCTATTTTTGATTACTTTAGATCTGCGTGGCGTTTCAGTTATCAGTGGTTTGCGAAATGGTTCGCAAACTGTGCTTTCTCCAATTCAGTCAGTTGCCGCAACAATTTTTCGTCCAGTCGGCAATTTCTTTACTGATGTCACTAGATTAGGCAGAACTCGCGGAGAGATTGAGCGGCTCAAGGCAGCTAATGAGAAGCTAAGAAATTCATTAATTAATCGCAAGAACGCAGATGCAGAACTAGAGCAATTAAAGTCTGTGTTGGATTTAGCCGGAACGGCCAAATATAAAGTGGTAAATGCCAAAGTTATTTCACTTGGCTCCGCATCTTCATTTACGCAAACAATCTCAATAGATGCTGGCACAAATCTTGGCGTACGCCAGAACATGACTGTGATTTCTGGGTTGGGGCTAGTTGGTGTTGTAAAAATGTCTTATCCAAATCATGCACTTGTGCAGTTGACTACTGACCCTGCATTTCGTGTAGGTGCTCGTGTGGCTGGCAGTCAGCAAATCGGAATATTAAGCGGTCAAGGAACTAATAAAGCGGTACTTCAACTTCTCGATAATCAGACAACTCTTAAAGTAGGCGACGTAATATTGGCGCGCGGAAGTCAAAACAATCGGCCATTTGTGCCAGGTGTTCCTATTGGCGAAGTTACATCTGTAGACAATGCAGCAGGTTCGGTAACCCAAACTGCGGATGTGAAGTTGTATGCCAATTTTTCAGCACTTAGCGTTGTTGCTGTCGTAGTAGGTGCGCCAGAAACAGACCCACGTGATGCTTTGGTACCAAAAGCCCCCGCACCAACGCCAGTTCCGACGGTAACAATTTATGCCACACCTTCAGAATCGCCCACACCATAAATGTTTGCTCGAAGATTTCTTATTTCATTTCCGATCTTTGCAACGATGTTTGTTGTACAAGAGGCGATTGTTAGTCAGTTCAAGATTTTCGGCGGTGGATTTTCGCTCTTTCTAATTTTTACACTTCTCTGGGCTGCACTTAGTTCGCCAGAACTCGGGGCGCTTACTGGATTTGGTGCAGGTTTGATGATGGATTTATCGCCAACAACTTCAAGTCCGATGGGACTTTGGACGTTAATCATGATTTTGGCGGGATTTTCTATCTCCTATTTAGGTTTTGGCGACGATAACTTCCGAGGCAATCCAATTTCCCTTGTCATAATTGTTGCCTTAGCTGTTCCACTTACAAGACTTGTTTATTTAATTATCGACTTGATGCTTGGTGGTGAACTAGGCAGCGTGGTTCAGGTTCTCATTTCACTTCTTTCTTCAGCACTTTGGACAGTTGCAATCGTCCCTCTCTTGATGCCAGTCGTAACTCGCGTACACGGAACGCTCTTCCAAGAGGAGAGCCGCGGATGAACCAACGCGCTCGATTAAGTCTTTTGGTAGTTCAGATACTTATCTTCTCGCTCTTAGCTGGATTACTTGGGAGACTTTTCTATTTGCAAGTTGCTGCCGGTCCTAAATATCGTGATGCCGCACTTTCAATTCAAAGCCGTGATGTTGTAACTCCTGCAACCCGTGGATTAATTGTTGATTCATCAGGTGTTCCACTTGCACTCAATAGAGTTGGAATCGCAGTAACCGTTGATCGCACCAAAATAGATCGCCAACCTGATAAAGGTGTTGCGGTGATTAGAAGTTTGGCTAAGTTGTTAAATCTTCAGTACAGCGATATTTATCAGCGCACTCGACTATGCGGCGAACTTCCTAAAGGTTCGCGAGCTGGATGCTGGACAGGTTCACGTTTTCAACCAATTCCAATTACAAAAGAAGCCGATCCCGAGATCGCACTTCGCATCGTTGAGCGATCTGATCAATATCCAGGAGTGTCCGCTACTCCCGTTTCAATCCGAAACTATCCAGGTAATGCGGGTGTAAATGGAGCGCACCTACTTGGTTATGTAGGTCCGTTAACGGATGCGGATTTATCTGGAGCAAATGGACGTAGTTATTTCCGATCTGAAACGATTGGAAAAGCAGGATTGGAAATTCAGTATGACGAATATTTGCGGGGGACTCCTGGAATTAAGACAGTTATCGTAGATCGCAAAGAAGCGGTAACCAGTACAAGTCAAAACTCAAAACCAATTGGTGGAAACCATTTAGTGACAAGTATTGATGCACGCGTGCAAGCGTCTGCTGAAAGTGCACTGGCGGATGCGGTCCGACGAGCACGCGCATCGGGTTACCGATCCGATGGCGGAGCTGCAGTAGTTATGGATATAAAGAATGGTCAGATTTTGGCGTTAGCCTCCTATCCAACTTATGATCCAAATGCTTTCGAACGTGGTTTAACTGTTGCGGAGGCGGAAAATCTCTACAGCGAAGCTGCCGGTGTTCCCGCCCTTTCGCGCGCACTTCAAGGATTGTTTGCACCTGCTTCTACATTTAAATCTGTCTCCGTTGTCGCGGCGGCCAATGCGGGCTATGACTTAAACGCATCTTATGACTGTCCATCTCAGGTAGAAGTTGGAAATCGCGCATTTCAAAACTTTGAAAGCAAAGCACAAGGTCGAATATCTTTAAAGAAAGCTATTGCTATATCTTGCGACACAATTTGGTATCGCATCGCTTTCGATGAATGGTTGCGCGACGGCGGACTAAAGCCAAAAGCAAGCGCCAATGATTATTTCTACAACGCTGCAAAAGGTTTTCAGGTAGGCAAGAAAACTGGAATTGATTTGCCATCAGAATCATCTGGTCGATTAGCCGATCGCGAGTGGCGTAAATCTTGGTATGAGCAGAATAAAGATTTCTACTGCAACTATAAGAAGCGGGCACCAAAGAGCCAACAAACAGCTTTCTTGGTACAACTTGCGTATGAAAACTGTTTAGATGGTGACAAAATCCGTGCAGGAGATGCGGTTAACTTCTCAATTGGGCAAGGCGACACAGTAATTACCCCACTTAAGTTGGCTCAAATGTATGGTGCTATTGGAAATGGTGGAACCATTTGGAAGCCAACAGTTGCTAAAGCAATAGTCAAAACTGATGGAACGGTAATTAAGCAATTTTCTCCTGAAAAGTTAGGCGAAATCCCCGCGAGTAAAGAGACCATTAAATTCCTCAAAGGCGCATTACGTGAAGTGGTTGTTGGCGGAACGGGCACCGGCGTCTTCAGTGGATTTCCGATTGCAATAAGTGGAAAGACCGGAACTGCCCAAGTATTTGGTAAAAATCCTAACGGCACTCAGAAATCAGATACTTCTTGGTTTGCTTCATATGGCCCAAGTGAAAAACCACGATTTGCTGTAGTCATGATGGTTAGCCAAGGTGGCTTCGGTGCATCGACTTCTGGAATCGGAGTGCGAAAGATTTACGAAACGCTTATGGGTGTGCAAGGTTCTAAGGTTGTTTCTGCCAAGATCATATTCCCAAGTGGAGTTCCACCAGTTGGCTTGCCGAAGATTTCACCTGCTACGAAGGTAAAGGAAGCAAAATGAGTTTATCTTCGCAGCGCATTAATTACCGAAGAAGTTCTCGGCGCTCTGCCTTTGCTGGATTTGATCCAATTCTTACGATCGCTGTTGCGCTATTGCTCATAACTGGAACCCTCTTGGTCTATGCGGCAACGCGCAATTGGTATGCCGCTAACGGTTTAGATCCAGAGTATTACTTAAAACGACATGTAATTAATATTGCGATCGGATCACTTCTTGCGTGGGGAACAACGGTTGTTGATTACCGACTTATCCGCGCCTATACGCCAATATTTTGGATTATTGGTGTGCTTGGGCTTGGCGCGGTTTTGATTCCTGGACTTGGTGATGAAGTAAATGGTGCTAAAGCTTGGATCAATTTGCCTGGTGGATTTCAGGTGCAACCA
>CAITKS010000046.1 GCA_903893085.1 uncultured Actinomycetes bacterium
GGAGTTACCTTCCAGGATGATGATGTATTTCCATTTGAATCCGATGATGCAACTCGTCAAGGTCATATAGATCGTTTCAAACAAGCACTTGCTGAAACAGGAATGAAAGTTCCAATGGCGACGACAAATCTTTTCAGTCATCCAGTTTTTAAAGATGGCGCTCTGACAAGTAATGATCGAGATATTCGCCGCTTTGCTGTTAGAAAAGTGATGCGCAATATCGATCTTGCAGTTGAACTTGGCGCACAGATATACGTTTGTTGGGGAGGGCGCGAAGGTGCTGAATCCGAAAGCTCGAAGGATGCTTATGTTGCCTTAGAGCGCTACAAAGAAGGTTTTAATATTCTGGGGCAGTACGTCTTGGATAATGGATACAACATAAAATTTGCGATCGAACCTAAACCAAATGAACCTCGTGGCGATATTTTTCTTCCAACAATCGGACATGCACTTGGTTTCATCTCAGAGTTAGATCACCCTGAATTGGTTGGTTTGAATCCAGAAGTTGGACACGAACAAATGGCTAACTTGAATTTCGTGCACGGTATTGCTCAAGCACTGTGGCAGAAAAAACTATTTCATATTGATTTAAACGGTCAACGCGGACCGAAGTATGATCAAGATTTTGTCTTTGGCCATGGCGATGTAAAAAGCGCCTTCTTCCTCGTAGATCTTCTTGAGCGTTATGGATATTCAGGTCCGAAACACTTTGACTACAAGCCAGTACGTACTGATGCTGATTCTGGTGTTTGGGCTTCAGCAACTTCAAACATGAGAATGTATTTGGCTCTTAAAGAGCGCGCGACTTCTTTCCGCAATGATCCACGAGTGATTGAAGCCATGAAGAATTCAAATATTCCAGAACTGGAAGTTCCAACTCTTGCTGCAGGAGAAACTTGGCGTGATTTAGCTAAGGATTCTTTTGATGCAAACGAAGCAGGAAAACGTGGCTATGGCTATGAAATTCTCGACCAACTTGCCATGGAGCATTTGATGGGATTTGTGAAGTAGTACATGCCAAAAGTTGCCGGGGTTGATTCTTCAACTCAGTCAGTCAAGATTGTGGTTCGCGATGTTGATACAGGTGAGTTAATTGCTTCAGCATCACGCCCACATCCTGAGGGAACTGAAGTCAATCCCCAACATTGGTGGGATGCACTTCAAGGCGTAATCGAAGATATTGGCGGGCTCGCTAATATTTCGGCAATCGGAATCGCTGGTCAACAACATGGAATGATTCTCTTAGATGAGTCGGGCGAAGTTATTCGTCCTGCGCTTTTATGGAATGACACGCGATCAAGTGCAAATGCTTCGGCGCTTAATTCTGAATTTCCGAATATTCATCAACGTACTGGTTCACAATTGGTTGCCTCTTTTACCGCTTCAAAAGTACGGTGGGTAAAAGAAAATGAACCCGAAAATGCGGCCAGAGTTCGCGCTATTGCACTTCCGCATGATTGGCTCTCCTGGAAACTTTCAGGCAGTACTGATATTCGAGAAATCTTTACTGATCGCTCAGATGCATCTGGAACAGGATATTTTGATGCAACCAGTGATACTTATGTAGACGAAATAGTTACTGCGGCTTTAGGCCACAACAACGTTTACTTACCTCGAATCGTGCCAGCCAACTCATTTGGTTTCGACGA
>CAITKS010000047.1 GCA_903893085.1 uncultured Actinomycetes bacterium
GTCTCGCGCAGTTGATCAGCATCCATTTCGCCAAGACCTTTGTAACGCTGGATTGGCTCTTTCCACTTCTTGCCGGCCTTCTTTAAATCTGCCGTTAACTTCTTCATTTCATCATCTGAGTACGTGTAGATGTATTCACCCTTTTTGCCGCCGCCACCCATTAGTTCGATGCGGTGCAGTGGAGGAATCGCTGCAAAAACGCGACCGTCATCGATCATCGGCTTCATGTAGCGATATAAAAGTGTGAGCAATAGGCAGCGGATATGCGCACCATCAACGTCCGCATCTGACATCAAGATTATTCGGCCATAGCGAGCATCGGCTAATTCGAATGACTTTCCAGAACCCGCGCCGATTACTTGAATAATCGATGCACATTCTGAGTTATCAAGCATCTGTGAAAGCGATGCCTTTTGCACGTTAAGAATCTTGCCGCGAATTGGCAGGATTGCCTGGAATTCTGAGTTACGCGCAGCCTTTGTTGTACCAAGGGCTGAATCACCTTCGACGATCAGAAGTTCGGTACGTGTTACATCTTCTGATCGGCAATCAGATAACTTGGTAGGAAGTGCTGAAGATTCAAGCGCGTTCTTGCGACGTTGCAGATCTTTATGTGTACGAGCCGAAATACGTGTGCGAGATGCGGCAGCAACTTTCTCCATGATCAAGCGGCCATTGGCCTTGTCGATGCGGCGCGTGGTGTTAAAGAATTCTTTTAATTTGTCGGCGACAACTGCTGAAACGATTCGGGTAGCTGCTGCTGTTCCGAGAACTTCCTTGGTCTGTCCTTCAAACTGCGGTTCAGACATGCGCACGGTCACGACAGCGGTGAGACCTTCCATGATGTCATCTTTAATAACATCGATCTCGTTCTTCTTTAGAGTTCCGCTGCTGCGCAGAGCTTCGTTAAATGCCTTGGTGATTGCGCGCTCGAAACCTTGAACGTGGGTTCCACCCTTTGGTGTGGAGATGATATTTACGAAAGATTGGACGGTGGCATCAAAACCATTGCCCCATTTCATCGAGATATCAACTTCCATGTCGCGTTCTACTTCGGTTGAAACCATGTGGCCTTTATCGTCAAGGACTGGAACAGTCTCTTGATAATGGCCGGTGCCGTAAATGCGAATTACTTCACCGACTGGTTCATCGGGTTGTAAGAATTCGCAGAACTCGGAAATTCCACCCTTGTGATAAAAAGTTTGGGTAGTTGCAGCCTTTGTGCGGTTATCGTTAACGATAAGAGTTAGCCCTGGAACCAAGAATGAAGTCTGGCGTGCACGAGCGTAAACTTCTTCAATATTTAGCGATGCTTCCTTTAAGAAGATCTGGCGATCTGACCACCACTTAATACGTGTTCCGGTAACTTTTGCGGAAACTTTGCCGATTGTGCGCAATCCAGATTGTGGAGTGAATTCGGCTTTCGGGCCATCGCCATCAAAAATACCTGCAACGCCGCGCTTAAATGACATCCAATAAATTTTTCCGTTGCGATCTACTTCGGCATCAAGTCTTTCGGCAAGCGCGTTTACAACGGACGCGCCAACACCGTGCAGACCGCCTGAAGCTGCATATGATCCGCCACCGAATTTTCCACCTGCGTGCAATTTAGTTAATACAACTTCAACGCCAGTAAGTCCGGTCTTCGGTTCTTTATCAACCGGAATACCGCGACCATCATCGTGGACTTCAACGGAACCATCTGATTCCAAATTAATTTCAATTTTCTTACAATGCCCAGCTAAAGATTCGTCAACAGAGTTATCAATGATTTCCCACAAGCAATGCATCAACCCGCGTGAATCAGTTGACCCGATATACATACCTGGGCGTTTGCGAACGGCATCTAAGCCTTCAAGAACTGCTAAATCTTTGGCGGTATAAGAATCTTCAGAGTCGACTATTGAAGTGAGATCTAATTGATCCCCAGCATCATCTGAACTTTTCTTGGCGGCCACGGAGGCAAAGGCTAGCGGCGGTTTGCAAAGTGCTTGCGTTAACGCGCCGAATTAGTCTCAAATATTGGTAAATCCACTAGATATTGTGGAAATCGGTGTTTTGCAACACAAAATTTACAATATTGATACCGATATCTCCTGCGGGGAATATTCAGACATGGTTTGATGTTCCATAAGAAGTACCACTTCCCACCTAAACGAACGGAGAGCGCGATGACCGAGCAAGTAATCCTCGAATCCACACCTCTTAATGCACTAGATCGCTGCGATCGTTGCGGCGCTCAGGCATATGTGCGAGCCATTCTCGCAACAGGTGGAGAACTCATGTTTTGTGCACACCACGGCAAGGAATACGCTGAAAAGCTAAAGACTGTCGCTGTTGCTATCCAAGATGAATCAGAACGTCTGGTTGAATCTAAAAACTAACTGCCGTTAACGAAAAATCCCCCGGTCCGGTATATCGGATGGGGGATTTTTCTTTTTGAACCTGGTTTTAATCTAGATAATCGCGCAGTGATTGCGAACGCGATGGGTGGCGCAACTTCGACATTGTCTTTGATTCAATCTGGCGGATACGTTCGCGAGTTACACCGTGAACCTTGCCGATCTCATCAAGTGTCTTTGGTTGACCATCTGTTAGGCCATAGCGCGCCTTAATTACATCTGCTTCACGATTGGTTAGGCCGCCAAGGACCTGCATCAACTGTTCTTGCAAGATTGTAAATGTCACAGATTCTTCTGGCTTTACCGCTTCAGAGTCTTCAATTAGATCTCCGAATTCAGAGTCGCCTTCTTCACCAAGTGGTGTGTGAAGTGAAATAGGTTCGCGGCCATATTTCTGAACTTCAACAACCTTTTCAGGTGTCATATCAAGTTCTTTAGCGAGCTCTTCTGGTGTCGGTTCGCGGCCTAGATCTTGCAACATCTGGCGCTGAACACGTGCCAACTTGTTGATGACTTCAACCATGTGAACCGGAATACGAATTGTGCGAGCCTGGTCTGCCATCGCGCGAGTGATCGCCTGACGAATCCACCAAGTTGCATAGGTCGAGAACTTGTAACCCTTTGTGTAGTCAAACTTTTCAACTGCGCGGATCAAACCAAGGTTTCCTTCTTGGATAAGGTCAAGGAATAACATGCCGCGACCGGTGTAACGCTTAGCCAGCGAAACAACTAGACGAAGGTTCGCCTCCAACAAGTGATTCTTGGCGCGCTTTCCGTCTTCGACGATCCAGTCGAGTTCGCGCTTTAACTTCTTATCCATCTTCTTTTCTTCTTTAATCTTTTCTTCAGCAAAGAGGCCGGCTTCGATACGTGTTGCAAGCTCTACTTCGAGTTCTGCGTTAAGAAGTGCAACGCGGCCAATCTGCTTTAGATAATCCTTTACTGGGTCAGCGGTCGCACCAGCGGTCATAACCGTCTGAGCAGGAGCGTCATCTTCTTCGGATGCCTTAATTGTGAAGGCATTTTCTTCGTTGCCAGATGCTTCTTCTGCCAGGTTTACAACGCGTGGCTGATTAGATTTATCTTCAGCCTCAGTGTCGATAATGTCAGTAACTTCTGCAATCAGAGTTTCAACATCTTCAAGTTCGATTTCTTCAACAACGATCTCGTTGCCTTCATCATCTAGA
>CAITKS010000048.1 GCA_903893085.1 uncultured Actinomycetes bacterium
AGCGGTAAAGGCAGCCAAGGCGCATCCCAAGGCAACTTTGATTCACATAAATAACGATCCGCTTTTGTACGCACCTGATGGTGAGGGTTGGTGGGATGTTCCGATCACATCGGTATCAAATCTTGCTTCAACCCAAAGTGCGTATGCAGGATATAAAGAAGCGATTAAACGCCAGAAGAAGTATTTAGGAAAAGGTTCTTCGGAGCGAAACTAAACGTAACTGACGACTCTAAATGATCGCTTGATCGATAGCGTCAATTGATCATCTTTAGGATCGGCAACTCGGAAGAAGCAAAGAACTTTTTTTCCATATTTCTTTTCTTCGGCGCCTGGATCTGGAAAGAAATATCCATAAGTTAGCGACAACGGCAGATCTTTCTGGCCAGTCAAAGTATTTATGGCCGCGTTATCGCAGGCAGTACCGGCCTCTTTCTTGGCTGCATCTGAATTCAAATCTTTCGCCTTGATATACCCGGTGAAGAAAACTTCATAATGGTGAGGCGCAGTGCAACTTGTCGAGTAAAGAGTCTTGTAATTCTTATCTGACCACTTGCTTGCTTTGGTCGGAGCCTTGTTGGCTGAATAACACCCAGTCTTTAGCTCGAGATAAAACGATCCTTTGCTTAGCGCATGCGCAGATGGCGACCCAAGGGCTGTAACTAATGCAAGGGCTGCAGCAAAAGACTTTCTTTTCAACATGACTTCATCCTAGAGCCTCAACCTCAAGTTGAACTTTGCACTACCAATTACGACACGAAGCAACGTCGCACGGTTGCGCAACAACCACGCTGGACTACGCTTGCGACACCTAGAAAGTACGGATTAGTTAAACGACTAATCCCTCGAGAGGAGCACAATTGTTTAAGAAATTTAAGAAGATTGCTGCAGCAACTGCTGCAGCCGGTCTACTGGGAATCGCACTTAGCGGTTGCTCAACAGCAGATAAAGCAGTCACTGAAGCTGATTGCGGAACTGAAAAAGCATTTTGTATTGGTGTTGTAACCGACCTTGGAAAAGTTGACGATAAGTCATTTAACCAAGCTGCTTGGGAAGGCGCACAAGCAGGAGCTGAAGCAACTGGTGGTTTTGCGAAGTATGTAGAAACTACAGACTCAAAGGACTACGCAAAGAACATTGCACTCTTCGGAGATAAGGGTTACAACGTTGTTGTAACTGTTGGATTCTTGATGGCTGAAGCAACTGTTGCTGCTGCCGCTACATATCCTGACGTTAAGTTCGTCGGCGTTGACCAGTTCAACGGAACAGACGCAGCAAACGTAACTGGTTTGATCTTCGATGAAGATCGCGCTGGATTCCTTGCTGGCTACTTGGCTGGAAACCTAACCAAGAGCGACAAGATTGGTGGCGTACTTGGAATGAAGGAAGTTCCACCAGTTCGCAAGTTCGGTGAAGGTTACGAAGCTGGTATTGCATACGCAGCTAAGGAACTTGGCAAGACAATCAAGTCATCAGTTATTTACCATGCTGCTGGCGACACTGCATTCAACGATCCAGCATGGGGCGCATCAACTGCATCTCAATTGCTAGGTCAGGGCTTTGACGTAATCTTCGGCGCAGGTGGAAACACTGGTAACGGAGCAATTACAAAGGTAGCTCAGACAGCCGGATCATTCTGTATCGGTGTAGATATTGACCAGTGGAACACAGTTCCAGAAGCGCAACCATGCTTGGTCACATCAGCTGAGAAGAAGCTAGTTAAGGGTGTAACAGATCTCGTAATTGCCGCTAAAGATGGAACCATCGCAGCCGGTAACTTCGTTGGTGAAGTTGGACTATCTGACTATCACGATCTAAGTGCATCAGTTCCACAAGAAGTCCAAGATAAGGTCACTGCAATTACTGCAAAGATCGTTTCTGGCGAACTAGCTACAGGCGTAAAGCCATAACAAGTTAGTAAATATGTAAAAGTAGGTGGGTACTACGAATGGGTGCGCAGCGATGCGCACCCATTCGCCACTCTATGGAAATTACGCGTTACCGACTACAGTTAAGAAATCAAACCAGTATTTTTCGGCACTAGAAATTGGATGTCATGTCAGCGTTGATTGATGATGTAAAGGCAACTAAGCAAAAATACGATGTAGGTTCCTGGCTAATCCCAACGATCTCCGTGATTGCTGCAATGCTTGTTGCATCACTGCTGATGGTCTTGCAGGGACTTGATCCGATACTTGCGTACAAATCACTTTTCACCACTGCATTCGGTTCTAGCAATGGCATCGCATCAACGCTTGGTAAAGCAACTCCGCTTGTACTAAGTGGTCTGGCAGTGACTTTGGGACTTCGCGCCGGTCTTTTTAACATTGGCGTTCAAGGTCAATTGCTTACAGGCGCCCTTGCATCGGCTTGGGCTGGATATGCAATTACAAATTTGCCACCGATTATTCACGTATCGGTTGCCTTAGGTTTTGGTTTCTTCTTCGGCGGACTCGTCGGTGCAATCGCTGGATACTTAAAAGCGTTCCGCGGAGTGCACGAAGTTATTACGACCATCATGTTGAACTCAATTGTGATGGGCATCGTCGATTACCTGGCATCTCACCCGTTTAAAGAGCCTGATCAGGCACTCACGCGCACACCTCAAATCATTGAATCGGTGCGCTTACCAATGTTTGGCGCCTTTCCGAGCGGATTCGGCGTATCCCTTTTACTGGCAGTAATGATGTGGTGGATTCTCGGATATACAACAACCGGTTTCAGATTTAACTCGGTCGGCCGAAATAGATTCGCTGCTTGGTATGCCGGTATTTCCTATAAGCGCACAATATTTTTTGCAATGCTTTTCTCAGGTGGCATCGCCGGTCTTGGTGGCGCAGTCGAAACTCTCGGAATTACATACCGATTCGAGCCAGCATTTAACTTGGGTCTGGGCTTTGATGGAATAACGATTGCACTGCTTGGCCGGGTCCATCCCATTGGAATTATTCCTGGTGCGATCTTGATCGGTGGAATGCGTGCCGGAGCTGCCAACATGCAATTCGATGCAGGTGTAGCCCCTGAATTAGTAGACCTACTTCTTGCGATGATTCTACTTTTTGTCACCGCTCCCCTAATTTCTAGATTCTTTAAAAATTCCTCCAACCGTGCGCTGACTGGAGGTTGGGGAAATTGAGTTCAATAATTAAGCGTCGTGGTTTTTACTACACCCTTGCTATCGCAATTTCGACTTTGTATTTATATATACAGTCTTCGAATGTAACAACTTCGGTCTTCTCAATTGCAGTTACTTTTGCCATGCCGCTAGCGCTTGCCGCAATGGTTGGAATCATGTGCGAACGCACAGGTATTGTAAATATTGGTATCGAGGGCACTCTCCTTTTGTCATCTTTCGTTGCCTTCTACGCTGCAATTGCTACCAAGAGCATCATGATTGGTTTCTTTATTGCAATGGCAACTGGCGTCTTAATGAGTTTGCTTCTTGCACTAATGAGCGTGACTTGGAAGATGGATCAAATTATTGCTGGAACGATCCTAAATATTTTGGCTACTGGCTTAACGTCATTTTTCTACATCCAAGGAAACATGCTTCCCGATATGTTTAAGCAGAAGCCAATCCCAGGACTTTCCAATATTCCATTTTTCGGAGATGTCCTCTTTAAACATGGCTTCTTGATGTACCTGGGCTTTGTCGTAATTTTGACTTTGTACTTTGCACTTTTCCATACCTCTTGGGGCTTGCGCTCTCGTGCCGTCGGAGAACATCCATCTGCGGCAGACACTGCTGGTGTATCTGTATCCAAATTGCGCTATCTAAACGTCGCGATTGCTGGAGCAATAGGCGGCCTCTGCGGTTCTTACTTGGTGCTTGAACTCGTTGGATCATGGAACCGTGGTTTCACCGCAGGCAAAGGTTTCACCGCCCTTGCCTTGATGATCTTCGGACGTTGGAATCCGCTGGGCGCACTTGCTGCAGCTATGTTCTTTGGATTATCACAAGCTGGTGCAAATCAATTAATGATCAATGGAACCGTAAATATTCCACCACAATTTGTTGGAATCTTGCCTTATGTAATGACCATTATTGTTCTGGCAATTTCGGCTGGAAAAGTGAGACCGCCGGCCGCAGAAGGCCAACCTTACGAGAAGGGGCAAAATTAATGAGCGCCCTACTTGAGGTAAACGGCGTTACCAAGCGCTATCCCGGTGTTGTTGCAAATGACAATATTTCCCTCACTGTTAACGCCGGTGAAGTCGTGGCACTTCTTGGCGAAAATGGCGCAGGTAAATCAACTTTGCTCAAGGCGGTATTTGGTTTGGTAAAACCTGATTCGGGTGAAATCAAAATTGGTGGAACCCCTATCGTCTTCGGCGATACTGCCGGCGTTATCGCACGTGGAGTTGGAATGGTGCATCAGCACTTCCAACTTGTTCCAGTTATGACTGTTACCGAAAACATAATTTTGGGCGATGAGCCAAAACGTGGTTTGTTTATTAACAAGAAGGCCGCGCACGATGAGATCTTGGCGCTGTCTAAGCGTTATGGGCTGGAGGTTGATCCAGATGCGGTTATCGAGGATCTTCCAGTTGGTATGCAACAACGCGTTGAAATTTTAAAGGCGCTTCGCAAAGATGTTAAGTTGCTAATTCTTGATGAGCCAACGGCAGTATTAACACCGCAAGAAATCGATGAACTTCTCGAAGTTATTCGTAATCTTGCAAAGAGCGGGGTTGGCATAGTTCTGATCACGCACAAGCTTCATGAAGTGATGGCCGTTGCTGATCGCGTAGTTGTCCTGCGTGGTGGAAAACTTGTTGGAACCACTTCCCCTAAAGAAAGTGATGAAGCGGGCCTTGCCCAGATGATGGTTGGGCGTTCAGTTGTATTGCAGGTAAATCGCACCGAGGCAAAACGTGGTGACGTGGTTCTTGAAGTTAAAGGCTTGCAAGTTCTAGATGACCGAAAGTTGTTAATGGTTAAAGGTGTTGACCTGGCTTTGCATTCCGGCGAAATATTGGGAGTTGCCGGTGTTGAAGGAAATGGTCAGCGCGAACTAGTCGAGGCGATATGCGGCATGCGCAATCGTGAAGCCGGTGAAGTCCTGTTAAAGGGTGAGCCAACTAAGAATTTAAATCCTCATGCGGTCCACGAAGCTGGTATTTCACATGTACCTGAAGATCGAGAGAAGCATGGCCTTATTTCATCTTATTCAATTGCAGATAATTTGATCTTAAATCAATTTGATCAAGCGCCATTTGCTAAGGGGTGGATCCGCGATCTTTCAGCGATATCAAAGAACGCAGTTGATACCGTTGCAAAGTTCGATATCCGCACACCATCAGCATTTAATACCGCCAGTTCTCTCTCCGGTGGAAACAAGCAGAAAGTTGTTGTCGCTCGCGAGCTAAGTGAAGAACTTCCTGTTCTTATTGCTGCGCAACCAACTCGCGGTGTAGATGTAGGTTCAATTGAATTCATCCATAACCAACTAATTGCCGCGCGCGATAAAGGCGCTGCAGTGATGTTGGTTTCTGCTGAATTAGATGAGATTCTTTCGCTTTCAGATCGCATCGCAGTTATGTCAGGCGGCAAAATTGTCGCTGTTCTGGATTCTAAGGATGCAGATCGCAACTATATTGGCCGCCTAATGGCCGGCCTAAAGGAGTAGTCAATTGAAGATCGCAATAATCGCAGGTACTGGTTTCTACAATCTTCCAGCACTTGCTGGTCAGCCTTCTACAACGGTTGATACAACGTATGGCCAGGCAGTTATTACTACGGGCAAATGGCATGGCGCAGATGTTGCATTCCTTACTCGTCACGGGGTTAACCACACAGTTCCTCCAAGCCAAGTTAATTACCGAGCGAATATTCAAGCACTTAAGAATTGGGGCGCCGAGTTAGTAATTGGTGTAAACGTGGTTGGTGGAGTTGATAAGAAACTAAAGCCAGGTGCGCTGCAATTGGTTGATGACTTCATTGATTTCACTCATGGTCGTGCCGATACTTTCTTTGATGGAGTACAAGAAGGTGGCGTTCAACATATAGATATGACCTATATCTATGACAAGGCAATCCAAAAGGCGTTATCGAAATCTGCTGAAAAG
>CAITKS010000049.1 GCA_903893085.1 uncultured Actinomycetes bacterium
GAGCAGGTATTGAAAAATCCTACTAATCCAAAAACTCAGGAATTTTTAAAGCGAGTACATCAAGCAGGGCGTCTTTAAACAGTCCTATTAAACAGTTCTATGGATTATGAACTGGAATTTGCCTTCCACAAAGTAAGTGTCACCAGTAAATATCGGCTTGCCATCTCGCAAGTAGTGCACCTGGTGCAGTTGTAGATAAAGCTCGCTCTTTGGCTTACTTCGGCCCCAACCAATTTCCTTAGAACTTATCGCATGAAGTTCGGCGCGAGCTCTTACGGGATGCTTTTGAATTGACTCGAGCGCGGCAAAGACTGAACCTGTGGTTATTTTCTTGATTACTGATTTTGGAATTTCTGCAATATTGAAGGTGTCATAAGAAAATGCCACGACTTCATCATCAGCGGTAATTGCGCGTTCGATATGTAACACTTCGTTATCATTCTCAATTTGTAAATCATTGGCTTCTCGTGAATTTGGATTTCTTATCTCACTTAATCGCGTAATCATTCCCGCTTTATGACCCATCTCGCGAATAGTTTGTGTAATCGAGCGAAGCTCTTGAAGTCCCGCGCGAACTGAATCACCAAAATCGGCGATATACGCTCCCGATCCATGGCGAATATCAATTAAACCTTGAGTTTCGAGTGAACGCAGCGCTGTTCGAATAGTTACGCGAGCTACTTTGTATTGGGCAGCTAATTCAAATTCACCCGGAATCTTCGCCCCGGCTTCCCATTCGTGGTTAAGGATTCTTTTTCTCAGGTGATCTCGCACCTGATCGCCCAGAGAACCAGCACTACTTTTGGAAATATTCTTTCCGAAGTCTATTGACACCCTTTCGTCCCTTCACGTATTGTCTGCCTAGAAAGTTGTAGTACAACTATTTAGGAGAACTCGACGGATGTCAACAGCGATCAAGGCAATTGAGTGGCGAGATAACAAAGTTATTTTGCTGGATCAAACCTTGATTCCAACTGCCGAAGAATATGTTCCATTTGATTCGGTGGCGCCGCTGATAGCAGCTATTCAAAAATTAGTCGTGCGAGGAGCACCAGCTCTTGGAGTTACTGGGGCCTATGGTGTCGTCGTTGCCATGGATGAAGCAGTGCGAAAGAACTGGACTGCAAGCGAACTTGAAAAAACCATTGATGATTTACGTGATGCTCGCCCAACTGCAGTGAATCTGGCTTGGGCAGTAGAAAAGATTCGCACACTTGTTCCACTAGGAAGAGAAGCGGTGCTTGAAGCTGCTGCAAAATTAGCAAGCGAAGATAAAAAGTCCAGCACCGATATGGGAAATATTGGCGCCGATTGGCTCATTAACTCACTGGGCAAACGCCCCGTAACGCTTTTAACCCATTGCAATACAGGATCACTTGCTACAACTGGCACCGGAACCGCATTGGGCGTTATTCGTGAGATGCATAATCGTGGATTGGTAAAAGAAGTTTATGCCGATGAAACTCGCCCACTTTTACAAGGCTCACGTTTGACCGCGTGGGAGTTAATGAAATCTGAAATTCCATACCGCATCGAACCTGACGGCGCGGCCGCAATGGCAATTCTTAGTGGGCGCATTGATGCTGCGCTAATTGGTGCTGATCGCATAGCAAGAAATGGTGATTCGGCAAACAAGATTGGTTCGCTAAGTGTTGCGCTCGCTTGTCATGCAGCCGGAATACCCTTCTTAGTTGTTGCACCCGAATCCACAGTTGATCGCAACATTGCCGATGGCTCTGAAATTCACATCGAAATACGCGGAGATGAAGAGCTAACACATTTCAAAGGCCAGCAAGTTGCACCTAATGGCGCAAAAACTTTTAATCCAGCATTCGATGTAACTCCCGCAAAGTACATAAGCGCAGTCATCACAGAATTAAAGGCATATGAAATCGCCAAAGGTGAAACGCTATGAGTGATTTCAAACCACTAGAAGAGTTAGTTGTGCGCTCACAGCGAATTGGAAATGACCAGTCCCTTGTTGTATTTGGTGGCGGTAATACTTCAAGTAAAGGTGAAATATCTGATCACTTTGGCCGCCGCAAGAAAGTACTTTGGGTAAAGGGATCGGGCGCCGATATGCAATACGGCGTAGATCGTGATTATCCAGGACTTTATCTCGATGAATTATTGCAGCTTCAAGATTTTTCTGAGATGTCAGATGACCTGATGGTTGACTATGTAACACGCGCACTTGTGGATCCAACATCGCGTCGTCCATCAATTGAAACTTTGTTACACGCTTTTTTACCGGCAAAACATATTGACCACGTGCATTCCGATGCAATTTGCGCCCTTACAAATCACGCTAATGGAGAAAAGGCTGTACGTGAAGCGCTCGGCGAAAAATTCGCATATGTCGAATGGAAGCGACCAGGTTTTGAACTATCTAAAATTGTGGGACAACTAGGGGACTACGACGGTGTTGTTCTTGCACATCATGGTTTGGTTGTATGGGATGAACTAAGCGATAACTGTTACAGCAAAACAATGGACGCAGTTGCAAAGGCTGATTCCTATCTTGATTCACTCGTTAAACGTCCCTCAGCCAAATTTGAACATCATGATCTTCCTGAAGCAGAGTTAAAAGTTCTTTTGCTTACGCTACGAGGTAAGTTAGGCAAGAAGCAGGTATTAAGAATCGATACCCGCTTAGCTGAAGTTTCATCTCGTAAGGATCTTAAAGAAGTTTTAGATGCTGGGGTAGCCAGTGCAGATCACATGATGCGTATTCGTCCAAAATCTGCAGCAGTAACAAAGACTGATGTAGAAAGTGGAATCGATAGCTATCGAAGCGAACACCAAAAGTATTTTGAAAGAAATAGACATTTGTTGCCAGCCGGTTACTCATCACATGGTGATGATCCGAAGGTGATACTTGTTCCAGAAGTTGGAGCAATTACGACAGCCTCCAACTTGAAAGATGCCGCCATGTTGGCAGATATTTCTTTCCACACCCACAGTGTTGCCGCACGCGTTCGTGATTGCTTTAGTCAAGGAGCTAGCGTCGCCGAATCAGAGATATTTGGCTTCGACTATTGGCCACTAGAACTATTTAAATTAAAGAATCGCCCAGCGCCAGCCCAATTTGATGGAAGCATATTTATCGTAACCGGAGCGGGAAGCGGAATCGGACGAGGAATTGCACTGGAGCTAGGCCGCCGCGGTGCTCACGTAGTACTGGCTGATATCGAAGCCGCTGGCGTTGAAGCAGTTGAGAGTGAATTCAAATCAAATAAATTTAATCCACCGCTACTTTTTGTTGGAGATCAGTCAAAAGAGTCCGATGTAATTGCGACGGTATCTAAGACAGTTATTCATTTCGGAGGACTTGATGGAGTAATCCTAAATGCTGGAATCGGTGTTTCGGATTCTTTAGAAGATCTCACTGCTGAAAAGTGGCGACGTGGTTTAGAAATAAACCTAACTTCCGCCTTTATGTTAACTAAAGAAGCAATGAAAACTTTCCGTCGCCAAAACATGGGCGGATCATTGGTTTATGTAGCAAGCAAGAATGCATTTGCCCCTGGCGCAGGCTTTGGCGGGTACTCCGCATCAAAAGCTGGCATGTTGCAGTTAATGCGCATCGCAGCCATCGAAGGTGGAAAATTTGGAATGCGCGCAAATGCAGTAAACCCAGATGCTGTATTTGATAACAGCAAACTCTGGGAAGGTGGCGTACGCGAACAACGTGCAGCAGCGCATGGAGTTAAGCCCGAAGAGTTAGAAGATTTCTACGCATCAAGAAATATTCTGAATGAGAGAGTGAGAAGTGTCGACGTGGCAAACACCGTCGCTTACCTCCTCTCGCCCGAATCGTCACGAACTACCGGCAGCGTAATTGCGGTCGACGGAGGTGTGGCGGCAGCTTTCCCGCGGTGATGCGAGATTGCGTACTGGTTCAACCCGTGAACCTGTATTAAGTAGGAGGTAATGAATGAAGGCAGTAACAAAGAAGCTGCTTGCCGTTACTACTGCTGCAGTGGTTCTTTCAACCACCGCAGTTGCAAGTAGCCAAGCCGCAACAAAGCCAGCGCCATTTAACGCTGGCACTGTAAAGATCGCTCTCGTCCAAAACTCTGGTGCTGGTGACTATTTCCAGCAGTGGACAAATGGTGCAAAGAAGCAGGCAACTGCTATTGGTTTCGACATGCAGATCTACGATGCTCAAGCAGATAATGCTAAGCAAGCAACTGACATGGAAACCGCAATTGGTTCAGGAGTAAAGGGAATCATTGT
Source organism: uncultured Actinomycetes bacterium (assembly GCA_903893085.1). Next base: position 4,240 of record CAITKS010000049.1, read on the forward strand.
TGATCACGGTAACGCTGACACAATGTGTCCAGGAATCAACAAGGCAATCGACGCTGGAATTCCAGTAGTTGTTTACGATGTTGACATCACAAAGTGTGCTCCTAAAGCAATCTTTACTTCACAGAGTGATGAAGCACTTGCAGCTGCAGTTCTGGGACAGGCTGTTAAGGATCTAGGAAAGAACAAGACTGTTGGATATGTAAACGTCCTCGGTATTGCTCCTCTAGATCGTCGTCACGTAATCTGGGAAAAGACAAAGAAAGCTCAGAAGTGGACTCAGAAGTTCTTCGTAGGTAAGTTCACAAACTCTGTAGCAACAGATAACGCACAATTGGCAGATGCTGCACTTAAGGCAAATCCAAAGGTTGCGGGAATCTTTGCTCCATATGATGAATTAGCTAAGGGTGTACTTTCAGCTGTTTATCAGAACAAGCTACAAAAGACAGTCAAGATCTACGGTATTGATATCTCAAATGCAGATATCGAACTAATGACAAAGGCTGGAAGCCCATGGGTAGCAACCGCTGGTACTGATCCAAATGCGATCGGTGCTGGAGTTGCTCGCGTGATGGCTCTAAAACTTGCTGGACTTCAAAAGGGAACAACAGTTTCATTCCCTGGCGTATTGATCACAGCCAAGTTCCTAAAAGATAACAAGATCAAGAACATGGACGATCTCCGTGCGAAGTTGCCTGGCCTTAGCATGTCTAAGGAAGCTGCAGCTGACTGGATTCCTGTCGTAAAGTTCTAATCGGAATATAAAAGAGTAAGTCGTAGCTGGAGAGGTGAGTAAATGAAGAAGTCGCTTGAGATTCGATCTATTCGAAAATCATTTGGCAGCAATGAAGTTCTGAAAGGAATTTCATTTAGAATTGAGCCGGGAGAGATTGTTTCTCTTCTTGGTGCAAACGGTGCTGGCAAATCAACTTTGATCAAGATTCTTTCAGGCGCTTATACAGATTTTGATGGGGAAATCCTGATTAATGGAGAACCCGTCAAATTCAACTCACCTCTCCAAGCTCGATTCGTAGGAATCGAAACAGTTCATCAAAAAATTAATGAAGGAACAATTGCAGGGCTAACTGTTGCCGAAAACCTTTTGTTTGATCGAATCGCACTTGGAGAAATTTCTAAATTTGCTTCGCCCCGAAAGATATTGAAAGCAGCAAAACCAATCCTGAAGGAATTGGATTTAGATTGGGATGATTCAATCCTGTCCCAAGATGTCTTTAACCTTGGTATTGCCGATCAACAATTACTTTTACTTGCTCGAGCTCTATCTCACAACCCATCACTTTTAATTCTTGATGAACCGACTTCAGCGCTTTCGGATGCTGAAGTAACTCGTTTATTTAGAATTATTCAAAAACTACGTTCCGATGGAGTCGCAATTCTTTATGTATCTCACCGCCTTGGTGAAATCGATGAGTTAGCTGACCGTCTTGTGACACTTAGAGATGGTGTTATTCAATCAATTCAAGATAAACCATTTAATTGGGATTCTGCACTACACGACATGCTGGGTACCAGTACCGAAGCAGGAAAAAGTAGACAAGATGAACAACACGGTAGCGATGTAGTTCTGAGAATTAAGGATTTACAAGTATTTTCTGAAGGTAAAGCCTTCTCACTCGACGTACGCAGCGGAGAAGTTACTGGAGTAATCGGATTACTTGGCGCTGGCAAGAGTGAACTTGCAAGAACTATTTATGGTGCGGATAAAGTTAAAAGTGGTTCGCTCCAATTTCATGGGGAAAGTTTCAAGCCGAAATCCCCAAGTGATGCCATTCGCAAGGGTGTTTTCATGATCTCAGAGGACAGAGCAAGAGATGGCGTCATCGAGAACTGGTCAATAGCAAATACAACAAGCTTGCCTTTCCTTAAAAGCATTTCGTCTAGCCGTCTACTGAACTTTGGCGCAGAAGCTGATCTAGCGAAGGCGATGATTGAACGCCTTCGAGTGGTTGCTCAATCACACAAATCAACAGTCGATTCGCTATCTGGAGGAAACCAACAAAAAGTAATGGTTGGCCGCTGGTTGATGCAGGAATCCAAACTGTTACTTTTGGATGAACCATTTAGAGGCGTGGATATTGGTGCGCGCCGGGAAATTACTAGCCAAATTCGCGAATTAGTACGAGCCGGCAATGCGGCAGTCATTTTCTCATCGGATATTGATGAGATCTTGGAATCTGCAGATCGCGTCGTGGTTATGGTTGATGGCGATATCAAGTTTGATTCATATCTTTCAAAAACATCCAGAAACGAACTAATAAAGAAAATGTCGGAGGTCGCGTAATGAGCAACGTAACTATGAAGAAGGAGTTTGTGGCACGAGATTTCATGGTCAAATATGGCTTCATTCTCGTGACGCTATTTGCCTTCATCGCTTTCTACTCGACTCAAGACACATTCAGAATGTCAACAACATTCTTTTCCATGCTCAAGTACACATCTGTAGTCGCTATAACAGGATTAGGTATCACTTTTGCAATGGCTGTGGGAGGACTGGATCTTTCGGTAGGCGCAGTTGCTGGCATGTCTGTAACGCTTTCAGCAATGACAATGGTTATTTACGATAAATCCGCACCAGTTGCCGTAGGTGTTGTACTTCTTGCCGGCTTAATAATTGGAAGTTTGAATGCTTTCTTAATTGTTGTACTAAAAATTCCAGATCTGCTCGCAACTCTGGCCTCAATGTTTGCCATCATGGGGCTGAAATTGGTACCGGTTCGTGGACGTTCGGTCTCATCAGGAATGATGATGGAAGACGGGACAACTGCAAAAGGTAAGTTCACCGACGGTTTCTTAAAAATAGATAATGGTTCTATTGGTCCGATTCCATTTGCAGTAATTATGTGGCTAGTTCTCACAATTGCATGCTGGCTATTTCTAACCCGAACCACATGGGGACGTGCCATGTATGCGGTCGGATCTAATCCTGAAGCAGCGCTCTTGGCTGGTATTCGCGTGAAGTTCTATCGATCACTTGCATACATTCTCTCAAGCGTTCTTGCTTCAATCAGCGGTTTAATTCTGGCCTCTCGAATTGGTCAGGGAGATATCAGTGCAGGTAACTCACTCTTACTAGATTCTGTTGCCGTTGCACTCGTTGGAACTTCTGTACTCGCGATGGGAAAGCCCAACGCTTGGGGTACAGCGCTTGGTGCATTTCTTGTCGGTGTAGTTATTACCGGTCTAACGATTGCTGGCTTTCCTTACTACGGACAAGATGTTGTTAAAGGCGCAGTTCTTCTATTGGCGCTGATCTTTTCTTTCACACTGTCCCGTAAAAAGTCTCGCTTTATTTCAGCCACTTAGAACAGAACGGAAAAGTTTAAAAATGTCAGCTTCATACGAGTTCTTAACAGCGGAGAATATCGCTTCTTATCTCGCATCCCATAAAGAGGTCTCATCGATAATCGATGCTGGATCAATAGTGGATATGAAAGAAGTTGGCGACGGAAATCTAAATGTTGTCTTTATTGTTAAGGATAAGCAAGGCAAAGGAATTGTCCTTAAGCAATCTCTTCCTTATGTGCGATTAGTTGGACCTTCTTGGCCGATGTCACCTGATCGTGCTCGTATTGAGTATGAAACAACTGCAATACATTCCTTAGCTGCCAAGCATCTAGTCCCTGAAATTTACTTCTATGATCCTGAGCGATACATAATTGCTATGGAAGATCTTTCTGATCATAAAGTTTGGCGAACAGCCTTAAATCTAGGAGAACAGAGCCACGGAGCTGCAGAGGCAATCGGTGAATATATTGCTCGCGTGCTTTTTGCTACATCTATTTTTGGCGCAGGAGCAGAAGCGCATTACAAGGGAATTGCTCGCGCTATAAATCCAGAACTCTGTTTGATTACAGAAGATTTAGTCTTTACCGAACCTTATTTCCCGGCTGATAGAAATTCGTATTTGCCAGAGAATAAAGTTGATGCCGAGGCGATAATTAACGATACGCAGATGGTGCAAGAAATTGGCCAACTTAAGTACAAATTCATGACTTCGGCTGAAGCTCTACTGCACGGGGATTTGCATACGGGTTCAGTAATGGTTAAGTCTGATGCGGCAGGGAAAGCAATTTCTACTAGAGCATTTGATTCCGAGTTCTCTTTCTATGGCCCAATCGGATTCGATATTGGCGCTTGCTTTGCAAACTTTTATATTGCTTTGGCGCGCGCTACCGCACTTGGCAGAACCGATCACGCAGATTACATTTCCGGACTTCCTGAAGAACTTTGGAACGCCTTCGAGAAAAACTTCCGCACGCTCTGGCCAAGCCGCGTGGATAAACGTGTCTTTAACGACCAACTGCTTGAAGATTTATTGGCTCAATGGAAGGTAGATGCAATTGGTTTTGCTGCAGCCAAGATGGTTCGCCGCATTGTTGGCCTGGCCAAGACAAGTGATATCGAAACCTTAGAACCTGAATTACGCGTAGGTGCTGCACGAGGCGTTCTCCGCGCCGCTCAAATGGCGGTACGTGAGCGTCATTCAAACACTGATATTCCCTCACTAACTAAGAAAGTTAGAAAAATTCTTGACGATGTTCGAACCGGTGAAGGGAAGTAGATGCAATGACCACTGCACGCCAAATTGCTGAATCTTATTGGAAAGCAGAAGGTGAACGAGACCTCGAAAAAATACTTTCTCATTATCATTCCGATGCAACTTTTTGCCCGCCAGGCCAAATTTTAAAAGGTCATGCAGAAATTGGAACTTTTTATAGCGCCTCTGGTGCGGATTTTCCAGGACTTGAAGTTGTAATAACAAATGATTTTGCAGTTGGTGATCAGGCTGCTCTCGAGTGGACTGCAAAGCTAACTTCAACGACAGGCGAAGAATTCACAATCAAAGGTGTAAATATCATCAAAGTGCGTGACGGTAAATTCGAATGGGTGCATGCCTACTTCGATCCAACAGTTTTACAATCGAAAGGCAATTAATTCACTAATGAGTGATTACCCGGCAGAAATCAAGGAAATAGAAAGAATTGCAAAAGGAATTCGTCGTAGAGTCTTAGAGCATTCAATCGCTAATAACGGTGGATATATGAGCCAAGCGTGCTCATCCGCTGAATTATTGGCATCTCTATACGGAGGAATTCTTAACTTTGCGCCAGTTGGCCAACCGATTGATCCCCCATCATTTATCGGTGTGCCTGAAGTGGGAATGCGTACCTATAAGACAGGACAGCAATTTCACGGAACACCTGGAGATAAATACGATCGATTAATTTCAAGTCCTGCTCATTATGCGTTAGTTATTTATGCCGCACTTATCGAAACCGGGCGCTTGCGAGCAGACGGTTTAGAACACTTCAATCGTGATGGCTCAACTGTAGAAATGATTGGCGCCGAACATTCACCAGGATTTGAAACTACAACTGGATCACTGGCCCAAGCGCTATCACAAGCAGGAGGAATCGCACTTGCCCGAAAGCTCAATAAAGAAAGCGGCAATACCTGGGTATTTATGAGCGATGGTGAATTCCAGGAAGGTCAGACTTACGAAGCGCTGCAAGCTGCAAAGTTCCATGGCCTAGATAAGTTGCGCGTGATTGTTGATGTAAATCTAAATCAATGTGATGGCCCAATGGATACTGTTATGAAAATTGAGCCACTTGCAGATCGAATTCGCGCATTTGGATGGGATGTAACCGTTCTAGATGGTCACGATGTCCCAGCACTTCTAGCTGCGGCGAGAGAAGTGACGGATAAACCACACATGTTGCTTTGCTATACAGATCCAGTTCGCGGATTGCCAATTATGGAAGAACGCAAACCAACGTTGCATTATTTGAGATTTACCGGCGCCGACGAACGTGCGAAATACGAGAAGGCTTATCAGGAGATGGTGAAATGAGTTACGAAATAGTCGCACGACCACATCAACAAAACTTTATCGATTGGGCAAAAGATAAGCCAAAAGTTTTGGTGCTATCTGCAGATTTAACGAATTCATGTGAAGTAGGCAAGTGGCGTGATACCTATCCAGATCGCTTTTTCTCAATGGGAATGGCCGAGCAAAACATGCTCGGCTTTGCTGCAGGCTTAGCTCGCGAAGGTTTCGAGCCATGGCTGCATACCTTTTCGGTATTTCTCTACCGCCGCCCATTGGATCAACTTCAGATGTCTGTGGCTTATCCATCACTGAAAGTTCGCCTAGTCGGATTTCTTCCAGGCATCATGACACCTGGTGGAGTAACTCATCAGGCAATTGAAGATATTGCAATTATTCGTGCGATTCCAAATATGACTATTTTTGAAGTTGGCGATGCAACAGAGGCCGAATCTGTAATTGAAGTGGCCCATAAAGTTGACGGTCCTGTTTACATCCGGATGCTTCGTGGTGAAGTTAGTCGTATCTTCCCTAAAGATGAGCCATTTGAATTTAATACTGCGCGCATTCTTTCTACAGGATCTGATTTCACGCTTATTACTTCAGGAATCATGACCGAAGAATCACTCCGTGCGATTCCTCTTCTGCAAGAGCGTGGAGTTTCAGTCTCACACCTTCACGTTTCTACTCTTAAGCCATTTACTGATCCTCGGATTGTCTCTGCTCTAAAGAGTGCAAAACATGGCGTAATTACTATGGAGAATCATTCAATTATTGGTGGACTTGGCAGTGCAGTTGCCGAAGTAATGGCAGAGAACGGTATTGGAGTTCCGCTGCAACGTATTGGCCTAAATGACACTTATGCACACGGTGCATCTCAGAAGTATTTGATGGCCGAATACTTTATGGATGCCCAAGCGTTAATTCGCGCCGTAGAAAAGTCACTTGGCAGAAAGTTAAATATTGATGAGGCGGAGTTAGAAGAACAGCGTTCGGTTACCGTTCATAGCAGCGCAAAGGCGGAAGCGCTTTAATGGATCGAATTTATGTTACGTACTCTTACTTAGGTGAAGACCCAAAATCAATCGCCGATGTAATTCGTGTTGAACAAACTATCGAATTTCCTTACGACTTGGCACCCGGCTGGATCCAGGATCAGGTTGTAGGAAAGATCGAAGAGATAACTTCAAGCGATGCAACCAACCATTTGATAACTATTTCTTTCAATCCTGATGTTGCCGGGGGGGAGTTAACCCAGTTGTTAAATGTTTTGTGGGGCAATGCATCATTATTTCCTGGTGTAAAAATTGTTGATCTAAAGCTGCCTTCCTCTTTCTTGGATAAGTTCAACGGACCTCGTTTTGGAATAAGTGGACTTCGTACTTTGTTTAAAGCGCAATCACGTCCGCTACTAACCACAGCGCTAAAGCCAATGGGATCTGATGCTGCAACGTTGGCAGAGATGGCACGCACTTTAGCGCTGGCGGGTTTTGATTTAATTAAAGATGATCACAGCCTCGCCAATCAACCTTGGGCTACTTGGAAAGAGCGAGTCACTTTGGTATCTCGCGCAGTAGCAGAAGCCAATGCGATCACAGGTGGAAATTCGGCATATGCACCAAGTCTAAATTTGCCATTTGATCAGGTAAAAGATGCTGCCTACACAGCAAAAGAACTTGGAGCTGGTGCACTGTTGATTCTTCCCGGAATCACTGGATTTGATTCGCTACGTGTATTGGCTTCTGATGATTCATTGGCGCTTCCAATACAAGGACATCCCGCAATGTTGGGTTCACTTGTCACATCAAAGAATGAGGGAATTGCACACGGCATAGTTTTCGGATCTTTGATGCGTTTAGCAGGTGCCGACATTTCCATATTCCCAAATATGGGTGGCAGATTCTCATTTAGCGAAGAACAATGCCTTAACATCGCAGCAAAATCTCGCTCGGAGCTAGGAAAACTAAATCCATCATGGATCGCACCTGCTGGTGGAATGACTCTTGAGCGAATTCCCGAGATGATAAATATGTATGGCAAAGACACCGCCCTACTGATTGGCGGGGCACTTTCTCGTGGAAACCTTGCAGATAACGCGGCTCGAATGAGCGAAATGGTGCGCGCCTACTAAACTTAACCACATCATGTGGAAAAAGATTAGAAAACTATTTGCCGATCGCCGAGTTTGGGTACGCCAGATTTTGGTTGCTGGCCTTGCAGGTGCTGTGGCGTGGCAGGTAGGTGACCTTCTTATCGAAGATGGAGGTGTGGTCGCAGCAATCGTCTGCACCTTATCTATCCGCATTTCTCTTCATAAATCAGTTCGCGAAGGATTTGGTCAGATTGTTGGAACTGCTATTGGCGCATCCGTTGCGCTGCTAAATGTTTCCATATTTGATTTCGGATTTATTGCAGTTGGTCTGACTGTGATTCTCTGTGCGGTTGTTGCCCGCGCACTGCACTTAGGTGAGGTTGCATCGGTAAACGTTCCTGTTACTGCCCTGATTGTTATTGGCCCAGGCATTAGCGGAACAACCGCTACTCATCGCTTGGGATCAACGCTTATTGGCGCGGCAATTGCAATTGTCTTTTCTTACTTCTCACATGCAAACACTCCTGTGGGGCGCGCAATCAATCAAATCACTGATGTCAGTGCCAAGGCCGCCGATTTGTTGGCAGAGATGTCTGAAGGC
>CAITKS010000050.1 GCA_903893085.1 uncultured Actinomycetes bacterium
CGATCTCTGTTGCACTCGATCTCGACGGTTCCGCTCCTCGCAAACGAGTTACTTTTGAAGAACTCGTCTCCGAAGATGAAATCGACGTACCTGACTTCATGAAGTAAAAGTGGCGCACTCCTACAGCGAGTGAGTTAACTAATTATGTTGGCAACATTTACAGATCGCTCTGGCGGCGTCAGCCAAGGAGCATTTGCATCGTTTAATCTCGGAGACCATGTAAATGATGCTCCATCTGATGTGCAAGTGAATCGTGAAATTCTGCAATCCAAGTACGGTGCTGTGCAGTTTATGAATCAAGTACACGGAAGCCGAATCGCAATAATCGAAAGCGTAACTGATGAAGTGCCGACCGCGGATGCACTTGTTACCGGAATTGCCGGAATTACTCTGGCTGTGATGGTGGCCGATTGCATTCCATTACTTCTGATTTCACCAGAGGCCGTGGCAGCCGTACATGTTGGCCGACGCGGCTTAGTAAATGGTGTTGCAATAAGAACTATTGATTTAATGCGCGAGATGGGCGCTATTCAAATCCGAGCAGAACTGGGTCCGGCAATTTGTGGAAGTTGTTATGAAGTATCACCGGAAGTTGCGGATGAAGTACTTTCGTTACATCCACTTGCTTTGGCGCAGACACCTGCAGGTACGCCATCACTTGATTTACCGAAGGCGCTAAAAGCATCTCTTAACTTGGCTGGAATTTCAGAGATCATGGATAGACAAATCTGTACCGTTGAAAGTCCGGAACATTTCTCATATCGCCGAGATGGTGTGACGGGGCGACAAGTTGGATTGGTCAGCCTATGAGCCAACGCGAGCTAGATATCACTAAATCATTAGCAAATGTGGAAGAGCGCATTTCCAAGGCTGCAGCAGCTGTAGGTCGCGCACGAAGTGAAATCACTTTAATTGCAGTTACCAAGACTTATCCAGCCACAGATGTAGAAATCTTAAGCAACCTCGGAGTGAGAAATTTTGGTGAAAACCGCAGCGATGAAGGTTTAGAAAAGTCTGAACTAATTCCTGCGGTCTGGCATTTCCAAGGACAGGTTCAGGGACGTAAGTTAAAAGATATTGCGCTCTGGGCATCTTTTATCCACTCAATAGATTCAAGTGATCACATCGCAAAGTTATCCCGGATCTGTTCAGAGCAAGATCGCAAGATTTCAATTTTCTTGCAACTTTCATTAGACGGGGCGCCAGATCGCGGGGGAGTTGGGGCCAATCAGTTGACGCAATTGGCCGACCAAGTTGCTGGCGATTCCAATCTGCATCTTGCGGGTCTGATGTGCGTTCCACCAGTTGAATATGAATTTCATCGAGCATTTAGCGAAATTGCAGAAGTGCATTCTGGCTTTAAGCAAAGCCATCCAGATGCCGCTGCGCTATCGGCTGGAATGAGCTCTGACTTTGAAGTAGCAATTGCCTATGGCGCGACACATCTACGAGTTGGTAGCGAAATCCTCGGTTCACGCACGTATCACCCCTAACCTTTACCTATGTCAGCACTTAACAAAATGATGGGCTACCTCGGTCTCGTAGATACCGATGAAGATGCTCAGGCCGAAGCAACTCCTGTACGCGCAACCGAACGTCCTTCTCGCGAACTATCACGTGGTTCACGTGATCGCGCCGGAGTAACCGTTGTTGGTTCCACAGTTGCAGTTGCTGCATCTACTCAACCAGAAGCGAATTACCACATCATTACTTTGCAGCCACGTTCATACAGTGAAGCGCGCAAAATGGGTGAGCACTATCGTGAAGGCAATCCTGTAATCATCAACCTTGATGACATGGAAGAGTCAGAGCGCAAACGTCTAGTCGACTTTGCAAGTGGTTTGGTATTCGGACTTCACGGTCGCATTGAACGTGTTAGCCATAAAGTATTTCTACTTTCACCTGCAAATGTAAATGTGAGCAGCGAAGATAAAACTGCTGCTGCACAAGCCAGCTTCTTCAACCAGAGCTGACTTACAACGCTAGGCGTTAGAAAAATATGATTACAAGCCTGCTCTTAACACTTCTTGATCTATTCAAGTACGCGCTTTTTATTCGTCTAATTATTGATTATGTTCGAATCTTCGCTCGCAATTGGCGACCAAACTCATTCTTGATCGCCTTCTTTGAATTTATCTACACAATTACAGATCCACCGATGAAGTTTGTTGGTCGATTTGTTCCACCGCTTCGTTTGGGTGGAGTCTCACTTGATTTATCTTTCATCGTTCTGCTGATCGCGATTGGCCTAGCCAAGACCATCATTGTTGTAATTCTTTAAAGGTTAAGCCTTTTCCAGAACCGCAGCTATTGCAAGATCGTTATCTTCTGGGGCAAGAGTTGGATCGTGTGTGAATTCCAAGGCCAGAACTTCATCGCTGATATGAGTTGCCGCAGATGAAATTGCTGAAACAATCGCAGCATCGGTATTCCAGCGCACCTTGATGCGATCAGAGATATCAAATCCATCACTCTTGCGGCGTTCTTGGATAAAGCGAATTACTTCACGAACATTTCCAGCATCAATTAACGCTTGGGACAGGGCCAAATCAAGTGCAACAGATTCGCCTTCATGGCTGGCAACCATCCAGCCACTCTTTGGAACCTCAGTGATAACTAGATCTTCTAGTTCGATATTCCATGTCGCAACCTTTGTGGCGCCAGTGGCGCGTAGCGTCTTTACCAACGCCGTCGCATCGGTTGCCGCAATTGCCTTAGCAATATCCTGAACCTCTTTGCCGTACTTCGCGCCTAGTGATTTGAAATTTGCTTTGATCGAGATGTTTACCAAATCCCCATCAGCATCTGCAATATCAGCAAGATCAATAACGTTTAGTTCATCTGCTATCTGATCCTTCATATCCTTGGGCAACTTCGACCAACCATTTGCCGAAATCAGCGCACGTTGCAGCGGTTGGCGAATCTTGATTGCAGACTCAGCGCGTGCAGCGCGCCCTAACTCCACGACTCGACGTGTCATCGCAACCTGCGAATTTAACTCGAGATTAATAGTTGAGGAATCGGCGATTGGGAAATTGGTTAGGTGAACTGAATCAGCAGCCTTCGGATCGGCAGCCTTTACTAATTCTTGCCAGACGTGCTCGGTGATAAAAGGAACCATCGGCGCTAATAACTGAGTCAAGGTAACTAGACATTCGTGAAGTGTTCCGAGGGCAGCTACATCGCCATCCCAGAAACGACGTCGTGAGCGACGGACATACCAATTAGATAGATCATCAATAAATCTAGCCAGCGCTTTTCCGGCGAGCTGAGAATCAAATTCTTCATATGCCTTATCTACCTCTTGGATCAAAGAATTAAGTTCGCTCAAGATCCATTTATCCATCATTGTGCGATCTTTAATTGCTGGGATCTGAGAAAGTTCAAAGTTAGAGGATTGCGCATAGAGCGTGTGGAAAGAGATGGTGTTCCAATAAGTAAGCAGAGTCTTGCGAACGACATCGCTGATCGCATCGTGGCCCACGCGACGTGCCGACCAAGGAGAACCGGCTGCCAACATGTACCAACGCACAGCATCTGCACCGTGTTGATCCATTAATGAAATTGGTTCAATAACATTGCCGACGTGCTTGCTCATCTTGCGACCATCTTTATCCAAGATATGGCCAAGGCAGAGCACGCTCTTGTACGAGCCTTTATCAAAGACCAAAGTTCCGATTGCCATTAACGTGTAGAACCAACCGCGAGTCTGATCGATTGCTTCACAGATAAAATCAGCAGGATAAGCCGCTTGGAATTTTTCAACTGATCCTGGCTTATGTGGGTATCCCCATTGGGCAAATGGCATTGCACCAGAGTCATACCAACAATCGATAACTTCAGGAACGCGCGTCATGGTTTGGCCACAGGTTGCACATGGGAATTTGATGTCATCTACAAAGGGGCGATGTGGATCTAAATTAGAAAGTTCTTGCCCAGCAAGTGCACCAAGTTCTGCAAGTGAATCAACACAGATCTCGTGCTTTTCTTCACAACGCCAAATTGGAAGCGGAGTGCCCCAATATCGATTTCGCGAAAGAGCCCAGTCGATGTTGTTATTTAGCCAATCGCCGTAGCGCCCAGTCTTAATCGTTTCAGGGTGCCAATCGGTCTGATTGTTCTCGCGAATAAGCGCATCTTTAATTGAGGTGGTGCGGATATACCAAGATGGTTGCGCGTAATAAATAAGTGCTGTGTGACAACGCCAGCAATGTGGATATGGGTGCTCGTAAGGTTGGTGCTTATATAAAACTCCGCGAGATTTAAGCTCTTTCACCAAGATCTTGTCAGCATCTTTAAAGAAAACGCCACCAACTAGTGGCACATCACTTAAGAAAGTTCCATCGGGTGCAATTGGATTTACAACTGGCAGACCATAACCGCGGCATACGGCCAAATCGTCTGCTCCAAAGGCAGGGGATTGGTGAACTAAGCCAGTTCCGTCTTCAGTTGTGACGTAGGTGGCCAAAACCACAAAATGTGAATCCGGAATTTCAACTAGATCAAGGGGACGTTGGTATTTTGTATGTTCTAGCTCTTTACCCTTGAGCGTCTTTAAAATCTTTACTTCACCAGATAGCGCTGACAGAAGTGGCTCTGCAACTACCAATACTTCTCGATTTTCCTCAACGGTGACCTCGGCAACGACGTAATCAACATCTGGATGAACCGCGATTGCTGTATTTGAAACTAAGGTCCAAGGCGTGGTCGTCCAAACCAATAACGCAGCACCAAGATTTGCAAGTTCACCAGATGTAATTGGGAAGCGAACATAGACCGAAGGATCCGTGACTGTTTCGTATCCCTGTGCGAGCTCATGATCTGAAAGACCGGTTCCGCAACGCGGACAATAAGGTGCAACGCGATGATCTTGTACTAAGAGACCTTTCTTCCAGATCTCTTTTAGACTCCACCAAACACTTTCCACATATTCAGGCGCCATAGTCCAATAGGCCTGATCGAAATCAACCCAGAAGCCCATGCGATTGGTCATTGTTGTAAAGGCATCAACGTGGCGCGTTACGGAATCGCGACACATATCGTTGAATGCAGCGATTCCATATTTTTCAATATCGCCTTTTCCGGAAAATCCCAACTCTTTCTCAACTGCAATTTCAACGGGCAAACCGTGACAATCCCAACCGGCTTTGCGAGTTACGTATTTGCCTTTCATGGTGTGAAAACGCGGAAAGACATCTTTAAAAACGCGCGCTTCAATATGGTGGGTTCCTGGCATGCCGTTGGCAGTTGGCGGACCTTCATAGAAAGTCCAAGGCTGTGCGCCAACTCGCGCCGCTGTGCTGGCCTCGAATACTGCATGCTCGCGCCAGAATTCCAAGATCGAACGCTCCATTGCAGGAAGGTCGATTTGAGCAGGAATTGGTCGCATAGTCATAAGGGGGAGAGTCTAATGCCCTCACCAAGATCTAATCGGCGCACCTACTTCGCCAATTTAATAGATTCGTGCGAGTGGCAAAGTTGGTGGCACGCCAAAAAGAGCATAAGGTGCGCGGCGTGCCAGCAAAAAAGAATGCCCCTGCCAAGAAGGTAGCGAAAAAAGCCCCTGCGAAAAAAGTGGCTAAGAAAGCACCTGCAAAGAAAGCACCTGCAAAGAAAGTGGCCAAGAAGGCTCCGGCGAAAAAGGTAGTAAAAAAAGCACCAGCTAAAAAGGCTGTTGCCAAAAAAGCACCTGCTAAGAAAGCGCCTGTTAAAAAAGCACCAGGCCGCCCCTTCCCTTCAAAAGTTGGCAAGACAACTCTTACCGTTGATGAGAAATCCCAAACGGTAAGTGTTGCAACCGTTGTTGCACCTGTTGCAGCACCAGTTATTGAAGAACGTCGCCTAGTAATGCCCCCACCACCACGCCCAGTAAAGAGTGGAAAGAAAGTTGCGCCACTTAAGCCAATTAAGGCAGCACCGACTCCGGTTACCGCCAGCGATGGTGAGGCTCCATGGTCTGGCGCAGAATTGAAATCTATCCGCACAGAAATTGCTAAAGACTTAGCGCGTCTGCGCGAAGAGCTCGCACACGTTGAAGCCGAAATGGATGAGCTAATCGCCGAATCAGGTGAAGGCGCCGGAGATGATCAGGCAGATTCAGGAACAAAAACTTTCGAACGCGAACATGAGATGTCTCTAGTTATAAATGCGCGAGATATGGTTTTGCAGACCGAACGCGCCTTAGATCGTATTGATAACAAAACTTATGGAAGTTGCGAAGAGTGCGGCAATGCAATCGGAAAAGCGCGCCTGCAAGTATTTCCTCGAGCCACTCTCTGCATGATCTGCAAGCAGAAGGAAGAGCGGCGCTAAAGTGCGCCCCAGTTCCAATCTCTGGAAAAAGCTCTACA
>CAITKS010000051.1 GCA_903893085.1 uncultured Actinomycetes bacterium
ATGACTGCTGCTGGAACAGTTACTCCTGCACAAGTGTTGGTACTTGGCGCTGGCGTTGCAGGGTTGCAGGCAATTGCAACTGCGCGACGTTTAGGTGCGGTTGTCTCGGCATATGACGTTCGCCCATCTTCTGCTGATGAAGTTAAATCAATGGGTGCCACTTTTATTGAACTCGAACTTGAATCACTTGAAGGCGCCGGTGGTTATGCACGTGAGATGACTGAAGAACGCGCTGCCAAGCAACGCGAACTCTTGACTCCTTACATTGCAAAATCACATGTGGTTATTACAACTGCAGCGGTACCAGGGCGCACTGCACCGCGTTTGATGACACAAGCAATGATTGATTCCATGGAACCCGGAACAGTGATCGTTGACTTAGCTGCCGAAACTGGCGGAAACGTTGAAGGTTCAAAGCCTGGCGAAGTTGTCGTAACAAGTGGTGGAGTACGTATTTGGGGCGGTAAAGATGTACCAAGCCAATTGCCATTCCACGCATCTAGTTTGTATTCACGAAATGTTGTTAATTTGCTGACTTTGATGACAACGGCATCTAAAGATGGCGCACCAGTTGCGCTAAATCTTGATTTTGCAGATGAAATTATCAACGCTTCGGCGGTCACTCATGGTGGCCAACGTCGCGACCCAAGTGCAGGAGGAGCCAAGTAATGGATGCAATGGCGATAGTTTCGATCTTTGTACTTGCAGTATTCGTAGGTTTTGAAGTTGTATCTAAAGTTTCTTCAACACTACACACACCTTTGATGTCAGGTGCTAACGCAATCCACGGAGTTATTTTGGTGGGCGCAATAATCGTCGCCGATCACAGCGAGACAAACCTCGAACTTGGACTATCTCTGGCGGCAATTGTGCTCGCCACTATCAATATGGTCGGTGGTTTTGTGGTTACCGATCGAATGCTCGAAATGTTTAAGGGTAAGAAGAAGGGAGCAGATCAATGAGCAGCACTCTTTATGACTTAATCGGCCTTGCCGCTGGCGTCTGCTTCATTCTCGCTCTAAAGGGTTTATCTCATCCAAAGACTGCGCGCCGTGGAAATTTGATTGGTGCACTTGGTGCAACTGTTGCAACCCTAGTTGTATTTCTCTACGTAACTCCCCCACGCGATGGATCTGAGGCGCATTCTCTGCCGCTACATAATCTCGGTTGGATTTTAGGAGCAATTGCAGTTGGCTTAATAATTGGTGTACCTGCAGCTCGCAAAGTGCAGATGACACAAATGCCACAACTTGTTGCACTATTTAATGGTGTCGGCGGTGGCGCAGCAGCCCTGGTTGCAATCGTTGAATATTTAAATCTTGGAGCAGATGCGACAACGGCAGAAGTAGTTTTCACCGTATTTACAGTTGTTGTCGGATGCGTTTCATTTAGCGGTTCGATCATCACCTTCATGAAGTTACAAGAGTTAATGACAACTCGCCCAGTTGTCTTTCCTGGCGGACGTTTTGTAATCGCAGCAACTCTGGCTGCAGTTATTGGCGTATCCGGCTGGGTCGTAGCAGCCTTAGGAACTACTCCACTACTGGTTCTTGCTGCACTTTCTTTGCTCTTCGGTATTTTGTTCGTACTTCCAGTTGGTGGTGCAGATGTACCGATCGTTATTTCATTGCTCAACGCCTTTACTGGTTTAACAGTTGCTGCCAGCGGTTATGTTCTTGATTCAACGTTGTTGATCATTGCGGGAACTTTGGTTGGCGCATCTGGAACTATCTTGACCCGCTTAATGGCAGATGCCATGGGCCGTTCACTATTCGGAACTCTTTTTGGTGCATTTACTGCAAAGCCACAAGATGTTTCTGCAGCTGGCGAAGAACGACCTGTTCGTTCCGGTTCACCTGATGACGTTGCAATCTTGCTTAACTATGCACGTCGCGTTGTAATCGTTCCTGGTTTCGGTTTGGCTGTTGCACAAGCCCAGCACACAGTTCGCGAACTTGCAGATCTGATGCTTTCAAAAGGCATCGATGTTGCATACGGAATACACCCGGTTGCAGGTCGTATGCCTGGACATATGAACGTACTTCTTGCTGAAGCCAATGTTCCATACGATCAATTAGCCGAAATGGATGAAGTAAATCCAACCTTTGGTCAGACAGATGTTGCGATCGTTATCGGCGCAAATGACGTTGTTAATCCAGCAGCGCAGACTTCACCAGGATGTCCAATTTATGGAATGCCAATCTTGGAAGTTTCTAACGCGGCAAATGTGATCTTCTTAAAGCGTTCAATGCGTCCAGGCTTTGCCGGCATCGAAAACGAATTACTTTATGATCCAAAGACGATGTTGTTATTCGGTGATGCTAAAGCTTCACTAACAAAAGTTGTCAGCGCCCTAAAGGCTCTCTAACCAACCATTTCGGTATCACGCACTTTGTTTTTATCGTGCGTGCACTTGGTGTTTGCTGGCAAATCATTGCAACCGTCACAGAGCAAAATTAGCTCGTGACAAGTCTTTGTGCGGCAGTTTCGGAAAATCTTGCTTGGAGCCTTGCAGATTTCGCATTCGCCGATGACCTTTGTCTTAGTTGAAAAGTCAATCGCCATACGTGAATCAAAGGTGTAGAGCGAGCCTTCCCAAAGTCCACTATCTGCAAACTTTTCGCCGTATTTAACGATGCCACCATCAATTTGGTAAACCTCTTTAAAGCCGCGATTTTTCATAACAACTGACAAGATTTCACAGCGGATTCCGCCAGTGCAATAAGTAACAACTGGCTTCTCTTTTAGGTGGTCATACTTGCCGCTTTCGATTTCGCGGACAAAGTCACGAGAAGTATCTACATCGGGCACGATTGCGTTTTTAAACTTACCGATCTTGGCCTCAAACTGGTTGCGACCGTCAAAGAAAACAACGTCATCGCCACGTTCGGCAACTAATTCGTGAACTTGTTCTGGACGCAAATGTTGGCCGCCGCCAATAACGCCAGATTCATTAACTTTAATTTCATCAGGATTATCAAAGGCCACGAGTTCATTTTTCACTGCAATGTAAAGTCTTGGGAATTCATCGCCCGTGCCCTGTGACCATTTAAATGCGATCTTCTTAAAGCCAGGATATTTCTTGGTGTGCTTCACATATTTGCGTAGATCATCAATATCGCCGCCGACCGTGCCGTTGATTCCGGTTGGTGAAATCAAAATACGACCTTTGAGATTTAGTGATTCACAGAGAGTTTTCTGCCAAAGCTGTACCGCAACGGGATCGCTGATCGGCGTAAAGCCGTAGTACAAGAGCACCTTCTGCGGATTCATAAGCACATTCTATCCACTTACATTTCGAGTTAAAACTAGCGGGAAATGCTCGAGAGGCGACTGTGTAGTTATCTTTTCAGTCGCCGAAGGGTATTTCTAGCTAGTTTTCCTGCAGGTCAGTCGGAGCGTTATGAACGTCGAGAACATCGCCGCCGAGTTTGTCGGTGCGGTTCAGCGGACGCTTGGCATCTTCCTTATAAATAGCGGGAATTGAACCAAGCAGACCCTTCTGGAAATCTTCGAATGCTTGCAGAACTTCGGCCTTGGTATTCATCACGAATGGACCCATCCAAGCAACTGGTTCTTTAATTGGTTGCCCACCAAGAATAAACAATTCAAGATTTGGTGAACGGTTTTCTTGTTGATTTGCTGCGCGAATTACGATGCTATCGCCATCGCCGAAAACAGTTAACTGACCCATTTGTATTGGTCGCGCTTCATCTCCTGCAAAACCGTGGCCCGACATTGTGTAAGCAAGTGCGTTGTAATCCTTACGCCAAGGCAAACGAAGTTCGGCGCCGGGTGCAACAGTTGCGTGAATTAAAGTAATTGGTGTTTGCGTTGTACCGGGACCAACATGACCGTCTAGTTCGCCAGCGATAATGCGAATCAACGAACCACCATCGGCGCTAGATAAAAGTGAAACATCATTTGCGCGCACATCTTGATATGCAGGTGGTGACCATTTCTTTGCAGCTGGAAGATTTACCCAAAGTTGGAAACCGTGAAATAAACCGCCACTCATCACTAAATGTTCTGGTGGTGTTTCGATATGCAAAATTCCGCCGCCAGCTGTCATCCATTGTGTGTCGCCGTCAGAAATTGTTCCACCGCCGCCGTTGCTATCTTTATGATCAAAGATTCCATCAATAATGTATGTAACTGTTTCGAAACCGCGATGTGGATGCCAAGGTGTTCCCTTTGGTTCACCTGGTGCATATTCGACTTCACCCATTTGATCTAAGTGAATAAATGGATCGAGTTCTGCTAAATCAACGCCGGCAAATGCGCGACGAACCGGAAAGCCTTCGCCTTCGAAACCTTGTGGAGCAGTTGTAACGCTCTTTACGCGACGTGCACGAGAATTCGGTGCATCGCTAACGCGAGGTAGGACGGTGATATCACTTACGGTAACTGCTGGCATTTTTACTCCTTGTTCGTGAGCGTAATAGTAGTTGAACTTTCAACTACCTGCAACTTAAA
>CAITKS010000052.1 GCA_903893085.1 uncultured Actinomycetes bacterium
ATCTCCGAAATCCTTAGCCGCGATATTGCCGATCGCATCATGCTTATTCCTGCAGGCCAGCCACGGTTGCGCGATAACGAACCAGTTGCATCTGGACAAGATCGTCGAGCAATGTGCCAGGCCGCACTTAAAGATTTATCGCCAGAGATAGCCGCAAAAGTTGAAGTAAACCCAATTGAAATTCTGCGCATGGGTCCCAGCTACAGCATCGATACCGTTGAAGCCGTAGCTCAGACTTATCCAGATGACCAGATCTTGTTAATTCTTGGTACGGATGCCTTTAGCAAAATTAGCGACTGGCATCGCAGCAACGAATTACAGGATATGGTCGACTTTATTGTTATCGATCGCCCAGAATTTCCAGGTTCGCCGAATCTGGATATCAATGCGCTCAACGTTTCTGCAACTGCAGTGCGCGCTGGTGAATTTGAAAAAGTTTCGCCACATGTAGCCGCTTATATAAAGGAGCACAACCTCTATGCCCGCAAGTAAAAGCGTTATTGAGCTGACCCAAGTTGCAGCCCGTGCTGCCGCTGAAAAATTTGGCACAGAGATGATCGCCGTTGATCTTTCAGATCAGATGGTGCTTTCTGAAGTTTTTCTCATCGTAACTGGCGCAAATATCCGTCAGGTTGATGCGATCGCTGATGAAGTAGAAGAAAAACTCCGTCTTATCGGCGAAAAACCAGCGCGTCGCGAAGGTACCGATGAATGGGTTCTCCTTGATTACTCAGATCTAGTTGTACACATTCAAAGTAGCGAGCTTCGTCGTTATTACATGCTCGATCGTCTCTGGAATGATTGCCCAACAATCGAACTCGATGTCGTAAAGGAAACTGTGGCAGATGGCAGGTAAGAACAATCGCATTCTGCTCTGGCGCCATGGCCAAACAGATTGGAACGTCGTAAACCGTTTCCAAGGCCATTCTGATATTGATTTAAATAGCGTCGGTATTTACCAAGCAGAGCTTGCCGCACCAATTATTGCTGGCATGGAACCAACTGCGATTTTAAGTAGCGATCTTTCTCGCGCACGCGTCACCGCTTCAAAACTTGGTGAAATCGTAAATTTGGAAGTACTAGTAGACGAACGTCTGCGCGAAACAAACGGCGGACATTGGGAAGGCAAGACGGGCGCCGAAAATCGCGCCGTAGATTTAGAAAATTTTGTACGTTGGATTGATGGCAACGACAACCCCGCTGGAACAATCGGTGAACGTCGCAGCGAAGTAGCAGCTCGCGCCAGCGCCGCCATCGATGAGTTCTTAGGTGATAAAGAAAATCAATTAGTTGTTGTTGCAACTCATGGCGGTACTGCGCGTTGTTTGATCGGTCATTATTTACATCTGCCGATGGCGCATTGGGGAAAGATTGGCGGGCTTTCAAATGCGCGTTGGTCTATTTTGCAGACCAGTCCAAAGGGTTGGCACTTAGCCGAACATAACGCCGGTTCTATCTTGGAGCCCGTTTTCGGTGAAGAATCTGGCGCTGATGTGCCAGATCATGTGCGCTAGAGTTACCCTCTCGCAAAGTTCGGGGATATGGCGCAGTTGGTAGCGCGCTTCCATGGCATGGAAGAGGTCAGGGGTTCGAATCCCCTTATCTCCACTCACATTTCATTTAAGTTATTTGATTCTTTAGGTTAGGAAATAAATGTCTAACGTCACCACAATTCCACGTGGCTGGAACGCAGCCGATATCGGGGATTTAACAGGTAAATCATTTTTAATCACCGGCGGCACCAGTGGCATCGGTAAA
>CAITKS010000053.1 GCA_903893085.1 uncultured Actinomycetes bacterium
ACGTTCAGCAATAACAGCATCAATGCTGGCCTGTAAATCGGTTTGAGAAATCTTGAAGCCACCAACTGATGCCGCTTCATTTGTTTGAGAGCAGCCGGTAAGAAGCAAAGCTGATGCAATTGTCAGGACAGCCAAGATCTTCTTCACGTAGTGCTCGCTTTCGTTAATTGGTCAACGACCTCGGTTACCCAGGTCAGGAGAGAAGTATCCACTATTTCAGCCGCCGGTTTAGACGGGCTCCATGCAGGGTTTTTGGGCAAGGTAACAAGGACCGTGCGGGTTGGACCTTTATATAGCGAGCCCGGATAAAGTCGATTCAATCGCAATTGTCGTGATTCAGGCAGAGTTAACGGAGTAAGTCTTAAGAACTTTCCGGAAGCCACAACTTCGTGAATGCCATGTGATTTGGCTAGTGCGCGCAATTGCGCAACGGCCAATAGTGCAATTGCTTCCTCAGGAAGTTCTCCGAATCTATCCAGCAATTCTTCGCGGATTGCTTGAACATCTTCTGGTTTGGCAACATCGGCTAAGCGGCGATATAAATCAAGACGCAGACGTTCACCTGGCACATAAGTTTCAGATAAATGGGCGTTAACAGGAAGTTCAACTTTGCATTCGTGAACTTCTTCTTCCTTGTCGATAATCCCAGTCTTATAGTCATTAACGGCTTCACCGACCATGCGCATGTATAAATCAAAACCAACATCTGCAATATGTCCGGACTGTTCACCGCCCAATAGATTTCCAGCACCACGAATTTCTAGATCTTTAAGGGCGACGCGCATACCTGCGCCAAGGTCGGTATTAGTTGCAATCGTCTTTAAGCGATCTAGCGCAATTTCAGTCAAAGGCTGATCGGGTGGATAAAGGAAATATGCATATGCACGATCGCGTCCGCGGCCGACGCGACCACGCAATTGGTGTAGTTGAGATAGCCCAAAGTTTTCAGCACGTTCGACAATCAAAGTATTGGCATTTGCAATATCTAAACCACTTTCCACAATTGTGGTGCAGACAAGTACATCAAAGTCGCGGTTCCAGAATCCCAAAATCACATCTTCTAGTGCGCCTTCGCTCATCTGACCATGCGCAATGCGTATGCGAGCTTCGGGAACCAGCTCCTGAATTTTTGCAGCTGCACGGTCTATTGATTCAACGCGATTATGGATATAGAAAACTTGCCCATCACGCAATAATTCGCGGTGAATCGCGGCGCGAATTTGTGCATCTTCAGCCGGTCCAACATAAGTAAGAATCGGGTGGCGCTCTTCGGGTGGCGTAGTAATCGTCGACATTTCGCGAATGCCTGTCACTGCCATCTCAAGTGTGCGCGGAATAGGCGTTGCTGACATCGCCAAAACATCGACAGTTGTGCGCATTTTCTTAAGTGACTCTTTCTGCTCAACACCAAAGCGCTGTTCTTCATCTACAACAACTAGGCCAAGATCTTTAAAAACCACATCCTGCGATAACAATCGGTGCGTACCAATAACCACATCAACACTGCCGGCAGTTAGCTCTGACAGGATTTCCTTAGATTCTTTTGCGGTGTTAAAGCGAGATAGCCCAGCAACTCGTATTGGAAAGCCCGCATATCTTTCAGCAAAGGTCTTGGCATGTTGCTGAACCAACAAAGTTGTTGGAACCAGAACAGCAACTTGCTTGCCATCTTGCACCGCTTTAAAGGCTGCGCGAATTGCGATCTCGGTCTTTCCGTATCCAACGTCTCCGCAGATGATGCGATCCATTGGATAAGGTTTTTCCATATCGCGCTTTACTTCTTCAATGGTCGAAAGTTGATCTGGAGTTTCGATATATGAAAATGCATCTTCTAGTTCGCGCTGCCAAGGGGTATCTGGTGAAAATGCATAACCCGGAGAACTTGTACGTGCGGCGTAAAGGCGGATTAACTCCCCTGCAATTTGTTTAACGGCCTTGCGGGCGCGACCTTTTGCTTTCTGCCATTCACCGCTGCCGATGCGGTGCACCGTAGGTGATTCACCACCAATGTATTTACTGACTTGCTCCAAAGTATCGGTTGGAACAAATACGCGATCACCGGGTTGGCCCCGTTTTGCGGATGCATATTCAATAACTAAATATTCGCGGGTGATGCCGCCAATAGTGCGCTGCACCATTTCTACATAGCGGCCAATTCCGTGTTGTTCATGAACTACAAAATCACCGGCTCGTAACTCCAGAGGATCAACTGCTTGTTTGCGCTTTGATGGCATGCGCGCACCATCTTTAGCAGAT
>CAITKS010000054.1 GCA_903893085.1 uncultured Actinomycetes bacterium
GAAATATCTATATAACAATCGATCACATGATCCAAAATTGCATGCAGAACCGCATAAGGACCTTTTGCCAAATGTTCTGGGTTACTTTCCAAAGCGTGGCGCGTATTTACAAGTGGCGCACCGCTTCCATGGCGAACCACGACAATGAAATAATCACCAATAAAACAAAAGATTTCACCGGTAGACACCTGGCTACCTTTTTCTTCATAAAAAGTTGTCTTTAGAACAAATGCTTGCACCCCGGGATATTCTTCATATTTTGGTCGTTGATGAGCGGTAACAGCATCTTCAATAGCTAGTGGGTGGAAACGAAAGTCGCCGACAACTTTTTGAAATTCATTTTCGGTAGGTTCAGAGAGTCCAAGCCAGATAAAACCTTCACCATTTCGCGCCTTGCTGATCATTTCAGGTAGATTTGAAGGTTCGGTGTATCGAACTCCGTTTTGATAAAGCGCGTAGTCAACGATCATGTGAGTAGTGTGCAATAAAAAAGTAGGTAAAGATGTAATCGCCGCAAAATCTCAGCAAATGAGAAGTCGTAAATTACTTTTGTGCACAGGGGTTAGGTATAAACACCCCACCTCTGACCTGCACTTTCCTCAAAAAGTGCCACCTCTCAAAGAGTTACCCACACCCCGCGCACAGGGATTTACACAGGAAATGGCAGTTATCCACCTAGTTGTGCACACCTTTATCCCCAACCCTTTTCGCTTTTGTCAGCGCCAGGTGGGAGGTTTCACCCGTGAGCATCGCCGAACTACCCAATAATTCTTCAAGGGCAAATGCCTCATACAACAACTCTCCAAATAATGTGGGAACCGAATTCGAGCGCACACCACCACAAGATTTAATCGCCGAACAATCTGTTCTTGGCGGAATGCTTTTATCAAAAGATGCGATTGCAGATGTTCTAGAAATTCTACGCGAACGCGATTTTTACCGCCCTGCACACGAACTAATTTATGACGCAGTTCTAGATCTTTATGGTCGCGGAGAACCAGCCGACGCTGTCACGGTTGCTGCTGAACTTACAAAGCGCGGAGACATTGCACGAGCAGGTGGTGCACCTTATTTACACACTTTAATTTCATCGGTACCAACAGCTGCGAACGCCAGCTATTACGCAAAGATTGTTCGCGAACATGCAATCATGCGCCGCCTGGTTGAAGCCGGAACAAAGATTGTGCAACTCGGCTACAACGTCGAAGGTGAAGTCGATGATGCGGTCGACCAAGCACAGGCCGAAGTTTATGCAGTTACCGAACGTCGCACTTCTGAAGATTATGTACAGCTCGCGACTTTATTACCTGAAGCACTTGATGAAATCGAAGCGATTCAAAAGGGTACGGGCATTGAAGGCGTTAAATCTGGATTTCGCGATTTAGATTTACTGACACATGGATTCCACCCAGGTAACATGATTATTTTGGCCGCGCGTCCTGCAGTTGGTAAATCAACTCTCGGGCTAGATATTGCTCGTCACGCATCAATTCACGATGGTAAAACCTCAGTTATTTTCTCACTGGAAATGTCTCGCTCAGAAATCACAATGCGTATGTTGTCCGCTGAAGCGCGCGTTGGTTTAAATAACATTCGCGCCGGTCAACTAAGTGATGAAGAATGGTCAAAGTTGGCACGCCGCATGGGTGAAATCTCTGCCGCACCTTTATTTATCGATGATTCTCCAAATCTTTCAATGATGGAGATCCGCGCTAAAGCCCGCCGTTTAAAGCAGCGCCATGACCTTAAATTAATCGTTATCGATTACTTGCAGTTGATGACCAGCGGTAAACGCGTTGAAAACCGGCAACAAGAAGTATCTGAATTTTCTCGCCACCTAAAGTTGATGGCGAAAGAGTTAAACGTTCCGGTTATCGCAATCTCACAGCTAAACCGTTCACCTGAACAACGCTCTGATAAGAAGCCAATGCTTTCAGACCTTCGCGAATCAGGATCGATTGAACAAGATGCTGACGTAGTTATCTTGCTTCACCGTGATGATATGTATGACTCACAAAACCGTTCAGGTGAAGCAGATCTAATTGTTGCTAAGCACCGTAACGGACAGACCAAGACAATTACAGTTGCAGCACAACTTCACTTCGCGCGATTTGCAGATATGGCGCCAAATGCTGGCGCTGGTCGTGACTTCACCGTGCCACAAGATCCTGCCGCTGGCGCTTGGAACGAATAAATCTATTTAGCGTTTGTCTTTGCACGGTCGGCGATATAAATACCGACAAGAACAACGACTCCACCAATTAACTGAATCGTGCTCCATGATTGCGATAACCAGATCCAAGCAAATGCTCCGGCAAGAACTGGTTCAGCCATTCCAATAACACTGGAAGTTGAAGCGCTTAATAAGCCAATACCTTTAACCACCAAGAGATACGGAACCAGTGTTCCGAAAATAATAATGTAAGCGATTAATAACCAACCCGGCGCACTGTAATCAGAGAACCGACCTTGCAGATTTATATCTGTTGTAAAGATCTGTGTTGGGAAATTCCAGATAGGCAAAATGATTGACCAGAAAAGCCCGGAAACTCCAAAGCCCCAAACAATCATCGCTTGTGCTGAACGTTTTACTCCCTGTGACTGAGTCATGAGGAAATAAATTGCCAATGCAAATGCTGCGCCAAGTGCTCCCATGGATCCGATGAAATCAAAAGCAAATCCTTGCCAAACTTTGGCGACCAGAATAAGTCCTGTTAAGGAGAGCCCGATTGCGATCCACATACTGCCGGCCACGCTGGATTTACGTACATATTTGATCCAAAGAACGATCCAAATCGGTGCGGTAAATTCGATGATTAGCACCAAGCTAAGAGGAACGCCTCGCGATATACCGATGAAGTAACCCAACTGCACCATTGCATAACCGAAAACACCATAGAAAATAAGTGTTGGGATTTCTCGCCGTTCAGCCTTTAACGAATTTCGATCCTGAAAAAGAGTAATAATAAAAAGAAGAAAGAAAGTGCCGATCGCACGAACTTGGGCCAACCGAAAAGTGCTCATGTGGTCTAAAACCAGCGTGACAATAACTCCGTTAGCAGAGAAGAAAAGCGCTCCCAGAATCGTATAGATCTCACCGCGGTGCTTATTAAGCATTAGGTGAGCCTATCTGAAAGTAGGCGAATCCAAGACTAGAAAGCGTTTTCGGAGATATCCATTATCGAGCTACCGGTACCTTCTACGATCTTACGGTCTGCGGTGATGTGTGGCAGATAATTTTCGACGAAGAACTTTGCCGATGCGATCTTGCCAGTATAGAAATCCTTATCCTTTGCAGATGCTGCGCCAATTCGATCGGCTGCTATATCTGCTTGGCGCAACAGCAACCAAGTTGTGATTATGTCGCCAACAGCCATCAATACACGTGAAGTGCTTAACCCAACTTTATAAATCTCAGGCGCATCTTCTTGTGATGCCATGGCATGCCCAACAAGAACACCAACCATGCCATTTAGATCACCGAGAGCTTTAAGAAGTGCTTGCTTTTCTTCCGCATGTGCTCCACCGGCTTCAGCAAATGTCTGAATCTCTTTTCCAAGTAAACCAAGAGCGCGACCACCATCTTTAACAACTTTGCGGAAGAAGAAATCAAGTCCTTGAATTGCAGTTGTGCCTTCATACAAAGTATCGATCTTGGCATCGCGAACGTATTGTTCAATTGGCCAATCTTGCGTAAATCCTGCACCACCAAATGTTTGTAGTGATTCTGTACCAAGCAAAGTCCAAGACTTTTCAGAGCCATAACCCTTCACAACTGGCAAGAGAAGATCATTTAGCGCTTCCATTAACTTTGCCTTTTCTTCATCGCCTGCAGCCTTTGCCAGTTCAATTTCATCTTGAATTGACGCTGTATAAAGCACTAAAGCGCGCATGCCTTCAGAGTATGACTTCTGCACCATTAGCGAGCGACGCACATCTGGGTGATGAATGATTGTCACGCGCGGGCTAGCTTTATCGTTCATTACCTTCATATCCCCACCTTGTATGCGGGTTTTCGCGTATGAAAGTGCTTGCTGGTATCCAGCAGATAACGTTGCAATCGCTTTGGTGCCCACCATCATGCGCGCGAATTCAATAACCTTAAACATCTGTGCAATTCCTTGATGAACATCACCTAGTAAATAACCAACTGCAGGCTCTTTTTCACCAAGATTTACTTCGCATGTAGCAGAAACATTAAGTCCCATTTTGCTTTCTAGAGATGTGACATAAACACCATTGCGTTTTCCGAGGTCACCGGTCTTAAGATCAAACATGAACTTAGGAATTAAAAATAGTGAAAGTCCTTTTGTTCCTGGTCCTCCACCTTCGCGGCGAGCAAGAACGAAGTGCATAACATTTTCGTAGAAGTCTGCATCACCTGATGTTATGTAACGCTTTGTGCCAGTGATGTGCCAAGTTCCATCTGCTTGTTGCACAGCCTTGCTACGTCCGGCGCCAACATCTGAACCAGCATCTGGTTCGGTTAATTGCATTGTCGCGCCCCAATGGCGATCAACCATTAACTTCGCCATCTGCTTCTGATCCTCTGTTCCAAGAACATATGCAACCTGTGCGAATGCATAACCAGATGCGTAGATGTGAATTGCTGGGTTGGAACCAAGAACCATTTCAGCAATTGCCCAACGAACCGCTGCCGGAACTTTCGTTCCACCTAAATCAACTGGTGCATCAAGGCGCCACCATTCACCATCTATATAAGATTTGTAAGACTTCTTAAAACTCTCTGGAAGTGTGACATTTCCAGTTTCTTTATTGAGAATTGCACCAACGCGATCTCCTTCAACGAAAGATGCTGCAAGATCATTTTCGGTAAGGCGCTTCATCTCCTCCAACATGCCCATCGCTGTTTCGCGATCGAGTTCACTAAATATGGAAGTCCCCAGCACCTTCTCAGTTCCAAGTAGGTCAAAGAGGCAGAATTCGATATCGCGCAGATTGGCGGTGTAATGGCTCATGAGCAAATAATGCTACCCGCCAGTAACTTACGCAAGCCCCGCCATGAAGGTTCGCCAAACCTTTGCCAAAGATCTACCTCGCGTCTATAGCGCCCTCAGATAATGTATATGTGCGAGTGATTTTGATCGGTGGAGGAGTAATCGGAACCACCCATGCGCGCGAGCTCCTACGGGCTGGCCATGAAGTGATTCATTGCGAACGCGACCCCGAGGCACAAAGTGCATCAGTTAGAAATTTCGGATTAGTTTGGGTAAGCGGACGTCGCGCCGGGTCTGAGCTGGCGGCAAGCATTAGAGCGCGCGAACTTTGGGGCGAGATTTCCCATGAGATACCCGAGATGCTATTTCGCGGCAACGGTTCTCTAACGCTGGCGGTAAATGAAGCAGAGATTCGCGTAATGGAGGAGTGCATACAGAAATCTGATGCGCTTGATCGCAAATGGGAGTTATTAGATAAAGCAGCAACGATGCGCATCAATCCTGCGTTGAAAGGCAACTACTTGGCATCACTGTGGTGCCCGCTAGATGCAACAGTGGAGCCAGGATCTGTTCTTACGGCAATTCGCAGCAAACTTTTGCTCAATGAAAAATACATCTGGCGCAATAACGTAGATATTGTGGAAGTAAAACACTCTTCGGAAAGCGTCTCGGCGATTGCAAAAAATGGGGAAGTATTTACTGGTGATTATTTAATACATTGCCCTGGCGCAGACCATAAATCTTTATTCAAAGAGCAGTTTGACTCTGCGCCAATTAGAAAAGTTTATTTACAAATGATGAGCACTGCGCCACTAGATGAATTTTTAACGACTTCCGTCGCTGATGGTGATTCGATGCGGTACTACCCGGGTTACGAAGTTGCGGCTTTGGATCAACTGCCTTCGCAAGCGCCCGTTGCTATGAAAAACCATATGCAATTACTAATGGTGCAAAGAGCAGACGGCTCGCTAACTATTGGAGATACCCACGAATACAACGAACCATTTCCATTTAAGTTAAGTGAAGAGCCTTATACGTATCTGCATGATGTGGCGAGCAATCTTTTAGGAAGAAAACTCCCCCCGATAACTAATCGCTGGAGTGGGATTTATAGTCAACGAACCGATGGCGCCATTTGTGATCGCCGCCAAATTGCACCAAATATTCTTTCAGTCACCGGTCCGGGTGGAAGAGGAAATACTTTGGCGCCCGCAATCGCGGAAGAAACACTCAAGGGGATAAAATGAAGCCAGAACTCGTCGCATTTGATGTCGCCGGCACAACGTTAAATGATGACGGCGTTGTTATCGCAGCTTTTAAGAACGCCTTTGAAGCAACACAACCTGAATTGTGGCCTACACATGGCAACCGCTGGACCCAGTACGCAATCGACACAATGGGACAATCGAAGATTGATGTCTTTACAGAGCTGTTGGGGGATTCCGAAAAAGCACACCAAGCAAATATTGCATTTGAAGAATCCTATATAAGTGAAATTGCCAAAACAGGTGCTCTCCCTATTGCGGGCGCTGAGGAAATGTTTAAGTTTTTGCGTTCAGAAGGAATCGCAGTCGTGTTAACAACAGGATTTAGCCGATCAACTCTTGATACTTTAATTTTTGAACTCGGATGGAAAGATCTCATCGACCTATCGGTAACCCCAGGTGAGGCAGGGCGCGGGCGCCCATTTCCAGATATGTTACGAAAAGCGGCAGCGGCTTTAGAAATCTCAACTCCTATGCAGGTGATCGTTTTAGGAGATACCGCCTCTGATATGCAGGCAGGTGTTGCCTTTGGAGCAGGTCAAATAATTGGTGTCTTAACAGGAGCACATAATGTTGACACCTTGCACAACGCTGGTGCGACAACTGTTGTTCACTCTGTAGCCGAATTAAAGTCGCTGATTTAACACCAAGCGGTCGGCGGATATTCATCACCTGATCTCCAAAAATCTACTTCTAACAAGCCAATTGTTAACGTATACAAATGAGAGTGTGCCCACAATCCTTAGGAAGGGATCAAAAATATGCGCGCAAAGCGTTTAGTAGTAGCTGCAGCATCTGCAGCAATCTTGGTATCAGGTCTTATTGTTGCAACAACACCTGCACAAGCAGCAATAAATTACTCAACATGCATAGACCTAAAGTCATGCGGTGGCATGGATGCACTAGTTAAAGCCGCACAAAAAGAGGGAACTCTCAATGTCATCACCCTCCCACGCACATGGGCTAACTACGGTGAAATGATGGATACATTTAGCAAGGCATTTGGTATCAAAATCAATAATGACAATCCAGATGGATCATCTGCTTATGAAATCCAGACAATCAAAACTGCTCCTGCATCAAAGATTCCAGATCAGACAGACATTGGAATTACTTATGGGCAGCAAAACGAAAACCTTTTCGCTAACTACAAGCCAGCAACATGGAAAGACATTCCTGCTGAATACAAGCAGCCAGATGGTCGCTGGGTCGGAAGCTATGCAGGAGAAATTGCATTCCTTTATCCATCAGCACTTCCAACAGTTCCAACCTCAATTGCAGATCTAAAGAAACCAGCATTTAAAGGCGCATTTGCAATGGGTGATCCAACATCTGCGCAAGAAGCGTTAATGTCAGTGTTTGCAATCAACCAAGCAGCAGGTGGAACATTTGATGATGTATCGAAGGGCTTGAGCTTCATTAAGGAGCTAAAGACTCTGGGTAACTACGTCACTGTTGCGCCTTCAGCAACTACATTCGCAGCTGGTGCTTACAAAGTTGTTCTTACATGGGACTTCAACTGCCCAGGTATTGTTGCTAAGTACAAAGAAGCTGGGATTGACATGAAGTGTGCGATTCCTTCAGATGCAGCAATCATCGGAACACCTTATGTAACTGGTCTTCCAATTAAGGCTCCACATCCAGCAGCAGCTCGTTTATGGACTGAATTCCTTTACTCACAAGCTAAGGGAAAGATCTCTTCAAATCTAGGCTCAACAAAAGGCAAGACAGGTTCACAGATATTCAATTCACTCATGGGCGGACAGAATATTTGGATCACCGGCGGAGCTCACCCAATCACTGAGCCTGCAATGATCAAGAAGCGTCTCAACGTTGCACCTCCAAGCGTTGTAATTCCTTCTTCAAAGAAGGGCAGTACTCCAAATCCAGATCAGCAAGCTGCTGCAAAGACAGCAATCACTGCTGTCTGGCCAACAATCTCTTCTAACTAATTACTAAAATCGTTAGGGAGTAGTAGTAATTTAATGGGAGTAGTGAAAGCACAACTTCGAGTTCGCTCGAGAGGTCTAGGAATAGACGTGCTTCCACTACTCCCATTTCTCTTTTTTACAGGGTTTTTTCTGTTGTGGCCGGTTGTAGCAGTAAGTTTAAAAAGCTTCAGAGGAAATGACAATGAGTGGACTCTTGCTAACTTTCGTCCAATTATTCATGGTGGTCCGTATTTTCATTCATTTATTGTGTCAATCAAGTTAGCACTCATCACTGCCTCAATTGGTTCTATCGTAGGCGCTTTCTTCGCCTTTGTAATAGTTACATATGTTCGTGGGCGTTTTAAAAATGTTCTTGATTCAATATCAGCAGTCTTTGCAAATTCTGGAGGGGTGCCTCTAGCCTTTATGTTTATAGCTGCCTTTGGAACTAACGGTTTAGCTACAAAATTCATACGATTGTTGGGTTATGACATTTATGCCGGAAACTTTACGATCTTCTCATTTACCGGTGTCGTATTGGTCTACACGTTTTTCCAAGCACCACTAATGATTTTAGTATTTCAGCCAGCGATTTCTGGAATGCGAAAAGAGTGGCGTGAAGCAAGCACTAATCTTGGAGCAAGCGCAATAACTTATTGGCGAAGAGTGGGAATACCAATTCTTCTTCCTCCGTTTATTGGCGCTTTCTTTCTGCTTTTCGCGGGTGGTTTTTCTGCCTACGCAACAGCCAGAGCTCTTACAAATGGGACAGTTTCAATTGTTCCGATAGTTATTGGCGCTTTAGTCGACGGTAATACGCAAGCTAGCCAAACCAACCTTGGTGCTTCCTTAGCAGTAGGAATGATTGTTGTTGCGCTGGTCATCATGATTGGCTATGTATGGGCGCTGAAGCGCACTGCAAAGTGGCGACAATTATGAGAATCTCACCCTTACAAAAGTGGACCATTATTATCTTTGCTTCCTTCTTAGGATTTATGCTTTTTATACTTCCCATCATCGCTTCGTCTATTTACAGTTTTCAAAAACCTGGTGGCAAGGGATATTCCTTCATCAGTTATACCTGGCTCTTACATCAAGATGGATTCTTCTCCAGCATGGGAACCTCATTAAAGCTGGCCGTACTTGCTGGAATTCTCAATATTTCTTTGATGGTTCCAACGATGGTCTACCTCAATCTCAAGGGGCAGAAGTTCAAACCATTAGTTGATTTCATTTGCATTCTTCCACTTGTGATACCCGTTGTTTCTCTAGCTATTGGTGCTCAAAATGCGATGCCATCACTTCTCCAAAACAGCCAATACGAACTCGTCTTCTTCTTTGTCATTATTGGCCTGCCGTTCACGTTTCGCACACTTGATACATCCCTTCAGACAATTTCTTTAAAAACCCTGGTTGAAGCATCAAGAAGTTTAGGAGCATCTTGGACTCGTACAATTATTCGCGTAATCGTTCCGGCTATTCGAGGGGGCATAACCGGAGCACTGTTTTTAACTTTTGCCTTATCAATCGGCGAGTACACGATTACCTCTCTCTTGCACTGGGAGACATTTCCAACATGGACTGTTGTCGCATCACAACAGAATATTCTGGGTGCTATTGCACTCTCTGTCTTTAGTTTTGTTGGCGCAATTGCGCTCCTATCAATAATTGCGCTCTTCTCTAAGAAGGGTGTTCGACAAGCAGAGGCGGAGAAATGAGTAAAAAGGATCGAGTGAGCAGCACTCTTGAACTGCGAGAAGTCAGCCGGCATTTTGGGCCAGTAAAAGCGTTAGACGGCCTTGATCTTGTAGTGGCACCGGGGGAACTTGTCGCGCTCTTGGGGCCATCAGGATGTGGAAAAACAACCGCTCTTCGCATTGTCGCGGGGCTAGAAGTAGCAACTTCAGGTGATTTACTCGTGAATGGAGAGAGATACAACGGGGTCGCTGCCAACGCTCGCGATATGGGCATGGTTTTTCAATCGTACTCACTATTTCCGAACCTAAGCGTTTCGGAGAATATTGAATACGGTCTTAGGGCTCGCAAGATTGGCTCTGCACAACGAGCCAAGCGCGTCGCGCAAATGCTAGAACTTGTTGCCTTGGAAAGTAAGGCGAATGCATTTCCACACCAACTTTCTGGTGGTCAACAGCAGCGGGTAGCGCTCGCCCGCGCATTAGCTATCGAACCTCGGGTGCTCCTTCTGGATGAGCCACTCTCTGCGCTAGATGCACAAGTACGTGGTCAGATTCGTGAGGAGATTCGTCGGATTCAACTTGAACTTGGAATCACAACTCTCTTTGTTACTCATGACCAAGAAGAAGCAATGACTATTGCCGATCGTGTAGGTGTCATGAGTCACGGAAAGCTGGAGCAAATCGATACTCCTGACGTTCTCTATAACCACCCAGCAACCAATTTCGTCGCTGGCTTTGTTGGGACCATGAATAGAATCCCTGCACAGATCGCAGACGGTATGGTAGAAATCTTTGGTAGCAAGGTTGTTGCACTCAAGCGCGGCAACGAATCCGGACAGGTCATTGCTCTCATTCGCCCAGAATCGATTTCTGTCATCGCGAATTCTGCGCAACCAAACGCAAAAGTTTTGACTCGTTCATTTATGGGCGCATCTTCAAATATCATCTGCCAGATAGGGGACGGAACAATTGTCCAATCACTCATGACAAGCGCATCAACCGGAGACCTACACCCAGGCTCATCCGTTCAACTCTGCGTTCTAAGTTCTGAGGTGCTTGTCGCTAATGTCTAGTACATCGAAAAACCGAATCATTCGTTCTAAGGCCTCACCAGAATCAAATTGGCGAGAATTGCTACACGATAAAGGCGAACCAGTCATTGGCGATGAACCGCTAGATGTTCAGGTAATTGCAACCTTTATTCATCTAAGCGATATTCACATTTGTGATGCGGCTTCACCCGCGCGACTGGAGTTTTTGGACCGAATTGCCGATCCCGATAACCCAATCTCACAACTAGTGCCATACATAGGTACTTACCGTGCACAAGAATTTTTGACGACCCAGGTACTTGAAGCGATGGTGGTAGCGGCAAACGAGATTAAAGCCGCACCTTTAACAGGTGCACCGATTGATGCCGTTGTAATCACAGGTGATGTCACAGATAACGCGCAAAGCAATGAACTTGATTGGTACAAGCAAATTCTAGATGGCGGGTTAGTTGATCCCAAAAGTGGTGACAAATTAGTTTCAGAGGCATCGCACTCTTCGAATCCAAATTATTACGACAACCATTACTACCATCCGGACGGTCCGCCTACCGGAATGCCGGCAGATCGCCCACATGTATTACATGACTTTCCACATTTCAAAGGTGTGCTCAAAGCATCTGAACGCCAATTCACAGCTAAAGGCTTAACACATAAATGGTTTGCTGTTCATGGAAACCACGATGCGCTATTGCAGGGAACTGCTGCACCTACTCCTGAATTAGACCTGCTTGCACAAGGTCCAGCAAAGCTATCTGCACTTAAAGATATGGCAGATTTAGCAGATCTTTTTACTGGTTTTGGTGAAGAAGGTCCTGCGGTCTATCCAGGGTTGGACCACATGGAGACACTCGAGGTAACTGCAGATCTTCGCCGCGCATTGGTAAAGATGCAGGATTGGGTCAATGTTCATACAAACTGTGGGCACGACCATGGATTGGATGCTGAACAACCAGAAACTTCGTATTGGTATCGAAATATTGGTAGCGACGTTCGACTCATTGCGTTGGATACAGTTAACCGCTTCGGCGGCTGGCAAGGATGCATTCACCGCGAACAATTTGAGTGGCTCACCCACATTCTTAATGAATCAAAAAATAAGTACGTTGTTTTAACTTCTCATCACCCTTTAGAAAATCTTTTTAATAGTTATGTGCCGAAAGAGGAAAGCGCGCCCGCTCTAGAAGAAGAAGTTCGCAGGCTTCTTTCGCAACACCCTAATGTTATTTTGTGGTTCTCGGGACACGTACATGATCACAAAATCACACAAAGTCGAACCAGTGACGGGTCTCATGCATTTTGGGAGATCCGCACTGGTTCGCATATTGATTGGCCACAACAATCACGCGTCATCGAAATAGTTAAATCTAACAATGGCAAAATTGCTATCGGTACTGTGATCTTTGATCATGCAGGCCCACTTACATTTACCGGCACATCTGATGAATTGGCAGATCCAGTGGCGCTGGCTGGACTTTCTCGGTTACTGGCAGCCAATGATTGGCAGCGCCAAAACGGGGGGCCATTCGCTCTTGAGTTAATGGAAGGTCAACCAGAGGATCGAAATATCTGGCTCTGGGCCAACGATCCGTTAAAATAGCACCCAACTCGTATAGGCTCACGCCGTGCTTCTAAGTGACCGCGATATCCGCTCCGAAATTACCGCAGGCCGCGTTGCCGTTGAGCCATTTGAAGAGGCGATGATCCAACCTTCATCGGTTGATGTCCGCCTTGATAAATTTTTCCGCGTCTTTGAAAACCACAAATATTCAGTAATCGATCCATCGATCGAACAATCAGAGCTAACCCGCGAAGTCGTCGCCGAAGATGGCGAAGCATTTATCTTGCACCCAGGCGAATTCGTTTTGGCCAGCACTTACGAAATCATCACTTTGCCAGATGACATTGCCGGTCGCCTCGAAGGAAAATCTTCACTTGGACGCCTTGGACTTCTTACACACTCAACTGCCGGATTTATCGATCCTGGTTTTTCAGGGCACATCACTTTAGAACTTTCCAACGTTGCTAACTTGCCCGTTAAATTATTTCCAGGAATGAAGATCGGTCAACTTTGCTTGATCAAGCTTTCCTCCCCTGCTGAGCATCCATACGGCAGCGCGAAATATGGCTCTAGGTATCAGGGCCAACGTGGACCAACCGCTAGCCGCTCCTTCTTGAACTTTCACCAGAGTAAGATCAAGTAACCAGCAAGGGAATACAACCTTTGCTTAAGGGGTTGAAATAATTATGGAAATCATAATCGCGCTCGCCGTAGTCGGCTTAGCAGTTCTTTTCTTCATCGCTCAATACAACCGGTTGATCCGCTTAAATATCAGCGTCGATGAATCATTTGCACAGATCGAAGTACAACTAAAGCGCCGTTCTGACCTGATCCCTAATTTGGTCGAAACCGTTAAAGGTTATGCCAAGCACGAACAAGGCACATTTGATGCTGTTGTAACTGCTCGCGCCAAAGCAACAACTGCATCAACCGTTGCAGATGTCGCAGCCGCTGATGGCATGTTGACACAAGCACTTCGTGGGTTGCTGGCAGTTGCCGAGGCGTACCCAGATCTAAAGGCATCTTCAAACTTTCTTTCATTGCAAGAAGAACTTTCAACAACAGAGAACAAGGTTGCATTTGCGCGTCAGTTCTATAACGACAATGTACGCAATCTAAATACTGCGGTAAAAACCATCCCCACCAGCTTCTTTGCAGGCTTTGCCAAAGTCACCGAACGCGAATTTTATGAAGTTGAAGATCCACAATCACGAAATGCGCCAAAGGTAACTTTCTAACACCTAATGGCAACGCACGATTTTCGCGCACAACAGAGTGCAAATAAAGGTAAGACCTATTTTCTGCTTGCCTCGATGGGTTTACTAACCGGACTTGTTGCATACGCAGCCCTTACCTACTTTGGCGCTGGCACATCAACGTTTATGGTGCCACTGGCTGTCGGCATTTCACTAATTGGTGTTTGGGGTTCGTATTACGGTTCTGACAAATTAGTCATCACAATGACTGGCGCCAAAGTAATTCAACGCGAAGACAACCCCGAACTCTTTAATGTTATTGAAGAAGTGGTTATTGCAAGTGGGCTGCCAATGCCGAAAGTTGCCATTGTCGTAGATAGCGCACCCAACGCTTTTGCCACAGGTCGCGATCCTGATCATGCGCTAATTGCTTTTACAACTCGTATCTTAGAAATTATGGATCGCGATGAACTGCAAGGGGTAATCGCTCACGAAATGTCACACGTTGCTAACCGTGACACTTTAGTTTCAGCCGTTGCTGCAACAACGGCCGGAGCTATTGCAATATTGAGCGATTTCCTTATGCGAATGATGTGGTTCGGCGGCGGACGTCGCGACCGTGACAGCAACGCAAATCCAATTATGTTGATCGTCTCACTTTTTGTTTTGATCTTGGCGCCGATTGCCGCAAGGCTACTTAAGAGCGCAATTTCACGTCGTCGTGAATCACTTGCTGATGCAACAGCCGTTTCATTTACCCGCAATCCTGCAGGCTTACGCAAAGCGTTGGAAGTATTGGCCGCTGATTCAACGGTTGTTCATCAGAAATCAAATGCGGTTGCCCATATCTGGATTGAATCACCACTTGATGGAAAAGCGGTTTCAAAGATGTTTTCTACTCATCCTCCGATTCAAGAGCGCATTGCGACCTTACGCGCCATGGAGTCCTTAGGAAATTAAGAATTAACCTGAAATTAGTTATTAGATTCTTGAAACTCGAAGAACGAAACGATATGTTTTTGCCAGCCAAATTGGCACTTCCCAGATAGGCAGAACAATGGATCAACGCGAAATAAATGAGAAGCGTTACGAAATAGCAGCCAGCCAAACATCGTCAGTAATGCTCGTTGGTTTGTTTTCCAACCTGGGTATTTTTGCAATAACAGCCTTTGCCGACCTTTCTCCCGATGCCCAAACCAGTTGGAAAGTCATCGCCAGCATCATCGAAGCATTTTTCTTAGTCTTTGCCCTCGGCGTATTCAGCGATATCGCCGCCTACGTTAAAGACATTCCGAAGAGCGAAGATTCGCAATGGAATAGAAACGCCCGCAAAGCTCCTCCAGAGATCTTTATGGCAATCACAGCAATCGGAATTATCGCCCTGTGGTATTTCCAGGTTAGCGCAATAGGCGCATAGCAACTCATAAGAGAAAGGGCTGGGGCGATACGCTCCAGCCCTTTTTCAATTTAATACTTAAGAAGATAGGGGGAAGAAGAGCGTGAATGTTGCGCCTTCCCCTGGTTTTGATTCAACGCTAACTTCGCCGGCATGTGCGCGCATAACCGCATCGACGATGGAAAGCCCAAGACCAGTGCCTTCACCGTCGGTTCGAACTCGCGAACTGTCGGCGCGATAGAAACGTTCAAATATTCGAGATTGATCTTTCTCCGATAACCCTGGTCCATTATCTGAAATACGAATTCGCACGCCATCTTCGCTTTGGTAAACCACGACGTTAATTTCTGTTCCTGCAGGTGTATGTGTTCGTGCATTGGCAAGCAAATTAGCAACAACTTGATGGATACGATCGTTATCACCAAGTGCGTAAAGCTCTTCGGTTGGCTGATGGTAATTAACAATATGAGCTGGGCCAGCTACGCGGGCAGATTCAACCGCGTCAGAGACCAACTTAGTTAAATTCACTGGTTCTGATTTCATTTCACGTGATTGATCAAGACGAGCAAGTAAAAGTAAATCTTCAACAAGTGAGCCCATGCGCTTTGATTCGTTTTCAATTCGACCAATAAGCTCTTTGGTCTTAACTTCACCGGTCACAGCACCTTGACGGTGAAGTTCGGCGAACCCTCTAATAGCGGTAATAGGTGTGCGCAGCTCGTGGGATGCATCGGCAACAAAGCGACGCAATTTGCTTTCACTTTCAACGCGAGCAGCGAAAGATTCTTCAATACGTCCAAGCATTGTGTTTAGCGTGTTTACCAAACGACCGACTTCAGTA
Organism: uncultured Actinomycetes bacterium; assembly: GCA_903893085.1. The sequence goes on from CAITKS010000054.1 coordinate 15,895, forward strand.
TTTGGTTTTACTTCAGGAAGACGCGCCGTCAGATCACCTTCAGCGATGCGTTCGGCAGTTGCTTCAACATTTGCCAAAGGTTTTAGTCCAACAGTTATAACTTTGCGAGAAGCAAGTGCAATAAAGAAGATCATTACTAAACCGATAAGGATAAACAATCCCTGTAAACGATTTAAGATTCGGTCAATGTCTTCAAAAGATTGGGCAACAACCACATTTCCAAGTCCAGAAGGAAGTGCGCGAGTTAGTACTCGAAAATCCGAACCATGAACTTCAATAGTGAAAGGTGCGCCACCCGAATCTGCGATCTTTTTAGGGGTAATTTCAGTTAAATGTTCGGTAATTTCCGTGGAATTTAGATCCCCACCAATCTGACCAAGAACTATCCCCGCTGGTCCAATCAGGGTCACTGAAGTTGATGTCGGAATATTGCGCAGCGGACTTTGTCTGGCTCCTTCGCCTGCGCGATGTTCAAAGTCATCATCATCAGATTGGATTCCGGCTCGCTCTAATCGAGGAATCGAACCGCCAGCAATACTCAATAATTCATTATCTATTTCATGAGTCAAGTAATTTCGAAGAAGTGATTGTGCTGCGATATCGGATGCCACAAAACCCAAAGTCGAAAGGAGAACGACGCCTAAAGTTAAGCGATTAAGTAAACTCCAGTTCGACGTTGGGCTCATCATTTATTTCGCCGCTGGCAATCTAAGTCGGTAACCAACGCCACGAACAGTGTGGATTAGTGGAGGATCGAATTGATCAATCTTCTTACGTAAGTATGAAATATAAGTTTCCACAATTCCAGCATCTCCGCGGAAGTCGTATTGCCATACGTGATCAAGAATTTGTGATTTAGAGACAACGCGATCGGCGTTAATTAACAAGTAACGTAGCAATTGAAATTCAGTGGGGGACATTTCAAGTAATTGTCCAGCGCGATGCACTTCGTGAGTTGCCTCATTTAGCTCAAGGTCTGCAAATCGGATTTTTTCATCATCAGTATCAATTTCAACAACACCAATGCGTCGTAAGAGTGCGCGCAAACGTGCAACCAATTCTTCTAAGCTAAATGGCTTTGTCATGTAATCATCGCCACCGATTGTTAAACCGGCGACCTTATCTTCCATGCCATCTTTAGCGGTTAAAAACAAAACTCCAATATTTAAACCTTCGCTGCGCAATTGGCGGCAGACTTCAAATCCATCAAGATCGGGCAACATGACATCGAGAACAACAGCGTGTGGTTTAAATTCTTCGGCAACAGTTAACGCTTCAGAACCAGTTGCTGCGGTGCGAACATCAAAGCCGACAAATCGCAGGCTGGTTGAAATTAAATCGCTGATGCTGGATTCATCATCGACTACAAGAATGCGATGAGAGGTCTTACTTTCGGCGGTTGCCATGGTTTGAGAATGCTCCCATGACCTGAGAGAACGCTGAGAATGAGGTTAGTTTTATCGCTATTTAGTCAGGCCAGATTAACTAGCGCCATTTAGTCGCGAGGCTGAATCCAACCCCCACGAAGCTAAAGCCGATAATCATGTTCCAAGCGCCGATACCCGGAATCGGATAACGAGTCTGGCTCACGTAGAAAATGACGATCCAGAAGAGGCCGATCAAGAAATTGGCGACCATAACTGGCGCTAACCAGCTTGGACTCTCGAGCGGGCCATGTGGCTCGGTATCGTGAATCTGCTCTTCGTGAGCATGGTGCTCTTGGACTTTCTTACGCAATTTCGACTTAGGCATGGGGAAAGGTTACAGGCTAAATTCAATATAGGAAACAGCGCCCACCATTGTCCTGCCAGAATTGGGACATGGCCCGCATCCTCGTCGTCGATAACTACGACTCGTTCGTCTTTAACTTGGTGCAGTACCTCGGCCAACTCGGCGCCGAATGCACCGTAATGCGCAACGATGAAGTAACGGCCAGTGAAGCATCTAATTACGACGGTGTTTTAATTTCACCAGGTCCTGGAACTCCAGAAGAAGCTGGCGTTAGCATCGAGATGATTAATTATTGCGCCGAGAAGAAGATTCCTTTATTCGGAGTTTGTTTAGGACATCAAGCGATTGCAGTCGC